>PBWV01000001.1 GCA_002728255.1 Rhodospirillaceae bacterium
AATGCGTTACAGGAACATAAACTATTAAAACCCAAAGACTTAAAAAGATTAGCATTGCTGAAAACTTAATTCTTTCTACAAACGCTCCAATCATTAGCGCAGGAGTAATAATTGCGAATGTCATTTGAAACATAAAGAATACAGTTTCCGGTATATCTCCTGACATTGACATTAGGCCGACGCCGGCTAAAAAGGCTTTGCCAAGTCCCCCTACATAATCGTTTCCGTTACTGAAGGCTAAACTGTATGTGCAAACAAACCACAACACAGAGGCAAGGCAGCAGATAGCAAAACAATGCATCAAAACAGATACGACGTTTTGAGCACGCACCAGCCCTGCATAAAAGAGCGCCAGTCCAGGCATTGTCATAAATAGGACCAAGGCCGTACAGGTCAGAATCCATGCGGTGTTTGCGCCCGATAAGGCATCTTGTGCAAGGGCCGGTCCTGCAATGAGAGACAGTCCCATTGTTAACGTGGGACCATATACGTAATTCATTAGTCTCATGGTTTTTTTACCCTCTATCTTTGTACCACTCAATAATTTGTGCTGATTGCACCAGAACGGCTTGAAACCCAAAGCCAACTTTCCGAGCATAAGACTATGGCATTTATGCTCAAATTTCTACCATTAATCTCTGGGCCGTTTGTACAACCGCACAAATATTAGTCAAGAGCCTTTGTGTTGGTTGATTCCTGGGCAGAGCCCAAGGCATTTTCGACCGTTGCGGCTATTCGCAGTAGCCTGTTGTCATGTCCGGCTGGTGCCATCACCATAAGGCCACATGGGATTTCTGCCGGTATTGGAAGGGTTACGGCGCAGCATGGGAGTATGTTGCCGAGTGTTGTGTTGCGGAGCGCTAACATGTTTGCGATACGATAGGCTTCTGGATCTCGATCGACGCTCTCAAGCGTTGGTGGAAGTATTGGTACCGTTGGCATTACCATCGCATCGAAACCTGCAAGCTTCGCATAGAGAGCTGGTGCCTGTTTCCGGACCTCGGCCCGAACTATTTCCACATCAGGCGCTGACATCTCTCGACCTTGGTGAAAACGTGCTAAGACATTTGGATCTATGGCCGCGCCTTTGGTGTCTACCAAATGGCGCCAAGTTGTGTAGGCCTCTGCCGTAGCAATACCACCGTGTTTTATTATTGCGTCGGTAATTTCATCGAACGCCTGCACGGTGTCGTGCACCACCGCGGCTCCTAAGTTGTCGAGGGCGTCGAGGGCTTTGCGAGTGTTTGACTCGACTTTCGGATCAGCCTGATCCCAAACTATATTGGTTGGGCATAGGAGGCGGAGCCGATTAACCGGGTTACGGCCTTCTAAGTCCACGGGAATACGGGCCCCCAAGATTCCAAATATTTCGGCGGCATCAGCTACACTCTTAGTTAGCGGTCCAACGGTGTCTAGGGTTGGAGATAGTGGCAGGACCCCATCGAGTGGGAGTGCACCATATGAAGTTTTGAGACCCACGAGACAATTCCATGCTGCTGGCACTCGCACTGATCCACCAGTGTCGGATCCTATTGCCGCAGCGGCCAGCCCGCTGGCAACTGAGACCGCTGCTCCACAAGAGGAACCTCCGGGAGCGCGAGGTGCATCCTTCATAACAGCATTCGGCGGGGTGCCGGTATGAGGATTGCTGCCAATTCCACCCAGCGCGAATTGGACGGTATTGGTTTTACCTAGGCAGACTAGGCCAGCCATTGTAGCTCGCTTAAGCACTAGGGCATCTGTCGTGGGTGTTCGCCCTACCAGCAAAGGAGAGCCCCCTTCGGTGGGAATATTGGCAGTATCGTATAGGTCTTTCCAAGATATTGGTACACCATCGAGTCGGCTCCGGGTCATTCCTGCCTTAGCCCGTTGTCTTGCAGCCTCAGCTTCTTGAAAAGCCCGGGCTCTCGTGTGGCGTACATAAATTGAGCCGGCCCTGTCATGATGTTTCATGCGCTCAAGAAAATATTCGGTCAATTCCACAGGGTTGATGAAGTTTTCTGCTATTTTTTGTCCTAGCTCAAGTGCTGTCATCGTGTCCCAGTTATGTTGCATTGTCAGCATTTCCTTCAGGTGCGTGGAGCAAATGTAAAACGGCTAGTGCGAGGACCTTGGAATAGTTTAATATTTCCCATACTCTCCTGTTGAGAAGTGAGTGGTGTATTATACGGATCGGTAGAGTGGTGTAACGAATTGAGCCCGATTGATGATAGTCTAATCGCAGACATTTTGGTAGTTGGCGGTGGGTTAGTTGGGCTTACCTTAGCCATTTCCGCTGCCCAGTCGGGTTTCCGTGTGGTGGTGATTGATCGAGACACACCAGAAAATTCGACAGGTGCAGAATTCGATGGTCGCGTTTCGTCGGTCGCAGCAGGATCGGCCAACTTGTTTAAGGCGCTAGGGTTGTGGGGGATGGTCTCATCCGAAGCCCAGCCCATTTACCAAATCCGGGTTTCTGACGGGGAGGCGCCGAGGTTTCTGCACTATGATAGTGATGACCTTGGCGGAGAGCCAATGGGCTATATTGTGGAGAACCGAATTCTGCGCTGTGCCCTCTATCTAGCGGCCAAGCGTGAAGAGAGAATAACTCTGAAAAACGGAACCTTCCTGGAAAAACTAGAGACGGATGCTTTTCGAGTTTCAGCACTTTTCTCTGATGGGACTTTCGTGCGGGCGCCATTGGTCATCGCAGCTGATGGTCGGGTGTCTTCCGTAAGGGCTTGTGTTGGCATTGGCACGACGTACAAAGATTATGGGCAGATGGGAATAGTTTGCACGGTGACGCATGAACTTGACCATGAAGGAATCGCCCACGAGCGTTTTCTGCGTGGAGGCCCCTTCGCAATATTGCCTATGAGAGGAAAGAGGTCGTCTCTGGTCTGGACCGAAAGAACAGAACTCGCACGGGAATTGCTTAAAGTGAAGGCGGAGATTTTCCTAGATGAGTTGAGGTGGCGTTTGGGCGATTTTCTCGGAGATTTAGGCCTGGCTGGAAGGGTCTGGTCTTATCCTCTTAGCCTTACCATGGCCAAAGACCTAGTGGCCCAACGAACCGCCTTGGTTGGTGATGCTGCTCACGCAATCCACCCCATTGCCGGTCAGGGTTTGAATTTAGGGCTACGGGATGCGGCGGTGTTAGTGGAGGTGATAGCTGATGCTCGACGCCTTGGTCTCGATATCGGAGACCAGGGGACCCTGAGCCGGTATAGCCGTTGGAGGAGGTTCGATGCATTGACTATGGCTGCGGTTACGGATGGCTTGAATAGGCTATTTGCTCACGACAGTGAGGTCTTTCGGGTTATGCGAAATGTTGGGCTAACTGCGGTGAATAGCAATAGGCCACTAAAGGCCCTTTTTCGAAAACACGCGATGGGCCTTTTGGGTAAGCTTCCAAAACTTTTAGAGGGGGAGCCTTCGTGAGGGTCCTATGGGTCCCTGCTAAGACCCGTATCCGTTAGACATTTTAAATACTTAGCCCAGATATCTCCGGCGTTTTCTCCAAGAAATTTGAGGTACTCCCACGAATATATTCCAGAATCGTGAAAATCGTCGAAGCGTATACGGATCGCATAGTTGCCCACGTTTTCGACTCCCAGAAAACCGACGTGGCGTCTTTGGGAAACGAGTTTTTTTTCTTTCGCACTGTGACCCTGAACTTCTGCGGAAGGGCTCTCGACCCTTAAGAGCTCCGCCGGAAGCGTATAAGATTTTCCATCATTAAAATCTATTTCTAATATTTTTTCCTTTGTTTTAACCCGAATTCCAGTCGGTATAGGTGGAGATAAGTTCACTCTCTCGTTCCTGGTTCAAGTGGGCGAGCTTCTTCGGCAAGCATGATAGGTATGCCCTCACGGATCGGAAATGCCAGCCCAGCTTTCTTACTTATGAGTTCCTGAGCCTGTTCGTCGTATTGCAATGGGCCATGGGTTACCGGACACACAAGCACTTCGAGTAGTTTGGAATTCAATTTCGGACCTGTTTGCTGAGTTCTAGGTGGTTTGGGATTCTGTTCCATCAGAAGTGTTTCTCCCTGTTAAAAATTGTGCGCCCATCTTGTTTGCGTGGCGCTCTAACGATTTAATGCTGAGCGGTCGAAGACGTTGCATTACTGTCGGTAGCCATAGTTAATAAAGACGTTATGAGACTGGTCAACTCTCCTAGGTTCTGAGTTTCAAGCAAAGCTTGTTTTTCTTCCACTGTAAAAGGGCATTGCATGGCTAGGGAGGTTAATAGTGAGGAGCTGGGTGTCTTTGTTATTTCTTCCCATTTTGCCGGAATATTTTTTGATTCTAAATATTGCCGCAACACTCTTTCCAAATTGTTGCGATCAATTTCGCCTTCGGAGGCAGGTTGAAGGTCAGCCCGAAATGGTTCCCAGTCAATTTGAAATGTGCGATAATCGTTCTGCGGCGGCAGTTCTTCTGTAGTCTTAAATCTTATTAATCCGCTTAGTGTTATTAGCAAACGATTGTCTTCAGTTTCGGAAAACGACACGACTTTCCCAGCGCAACCGACCTCGTATAGATGGTCGCCTTTTTCGGTGCCTTTACGTTTTGGCTGTATCATGCCAATGAGCCAATTTGTTTTGAGGGCATCTCGCACCATGCTGAGGTATCGAGCCTCAAAAATGTTAAGGGGTAACTTACCGGAGGGTAAAAGAATTGCACCCGGTAAGGGAAAAACGGGAAGTGTTTCGGGCAGATGCTCAATTTGATATGGTTGCATCTCTTTAAGAGAACAGAAGGGATGAAAGTTGACTGCGGGCCTCCATGGTTAACGGGTCGGTGGGGCCCATTGCCTCAAAATATTTTAGTAGCTGTTTACGGGCGGCGTCTTCATTCCAACTCTGATTTTGGCGAATAATCTCAAGCAACTCATCCACGGATTTGGCTCGTTCGCCTATAGCCCACAAAGCGCAAGCTAGATCATATCTTGCCTGGTGATCGGAAGGTGAAGCCTCAAGTTTCATCTTTAAGGGCTCCAGGTCCGCATCGGTGTTGGTTAATTCGGAGGCTTCCTCGGCCAACTCCAGAGCGGCAATCGCCCCAGAAATTTCTGCTTGCTGGTGAAGCGCTGGATCTAGCGAGTTTAGCAAGTCGCGTCCCTCAGATAACTGTCCCATGCTAACATGGCAGCGAAGAGCGCCGGCAATGGCAGCAGTATTGGCTGGGTCATGTGCAATGACTTGTTCGAAGATAGTTTGCGCTTGGGCGTGGTTATTTTGAGAAACAAGGGACTCGGCCTCCTCCAGAGCAAGGTCTATAGGTGACGGCCCCGAATCTCCAGCCAATCGGTCAATGAAGGCTTTAATTTGACTTTCGGGTTGGGCTCCCACGAAACCATCCACCGGCCTGCCATCCTTAAAGGCAAAGACCGCTGGTATCGACTGCACTTGCAACTGCGCTGCTATTTCTTGGTTTTCATCCACGTTGATTTTAACCAGTTTTACCTGGCCGTTTTTTCCTGTCACCGCCTTTTCTATTTGAGGACCAAGTTGTTTGCAGGGTTCGCACCAAGGTGCCCAGAAGTCCACCACCACAGGTGTTTCGCGGGATGCCTCGATCACATCAGAAATAAAATTCGCTGCGTCGCTGTCCTTTACAACGTCGTCAGGTACAGCCTGACCACCTATAATGGGTTCCATTTCAATGTGCTCCGTGGTTCCTGACCATTATTTGATTCATAACCTGGCTCTTAAAGGCCCGTAAATAAATAGTTTGCTTCCGTAGTCCCAATTATATTTAGGCGCGATTTATCCTCAATTTGCGAAATAATACACCGATTTTGGGGTTATTCCATTGTTATTACTAGGCCTAATGCTTATGCCATGGGTAAAATGAAGAAAAGTCTCCGTGGACTTCGGCGTGCGGGTCTGATATGAGCGTGCCTGTGGTCTTCTCACCTGGTCGTGTTGGAAAGGTGTGGAGTTTTTATGCGGGCGTAGCTCAGGGGTAGAGCGCAACCTTGCCAAGGTTGAAGTCGTGAGTTCGAATCTCATCGCCCGCTCCACTATTACTTAGGCGGCGGATACGTCAAAGTCTGAAGCGCTGAATAATGCATGGAATGGGAGGTTTCGGCTGGCAAAGGCTTCTGTAGCACCCTCCTGTCTGTCAACCAGAGTAATGATAACGGAGACCTTACAACCTGCTGCCTCAAGCGCGTCCACGGCTTGCAAGGCTGAAGCGCCAGTGGTGGTAACATCTTCAATAATAGCAACCTTTGTTCCCGCCGGTTGGTTGGGCTCAATCAAAGATTTGGTGCCGTGACCTTTTGTTTGTTTTCTGACAAAAAACCCGGCAATAGGCAGGTCTGTCTGAAAGCTTCGGCATGTTACGGCGGCTGCAATAGGGACTGCACCCATTTCAAGGCCTCCTATGCTATCTACTCTGTATGGTTCCAGTAGCTCTAAGATAAGGTCGGATAAGAGCAGGGAGCCCTCCGGGTGAAAGGTTGTATTTTTCATATTAAAGTAATATTGGCTCGTCTCGCCGGAGGCCAGGGTGAAATTAGCGCCACATAATAGAGACTTTTCTCTTACTAGGTTTTTGAGTTTTTCCTTAATGTTCGTGCAGCTTGTCATGTGTTTCTCTCCATTGCCTCGGCGCTCTGCGCCTTCCTGTTTATAAAAGAAGTGCAGTATTAGTGTCGGAAATTACGCACGCCCGTAAATACCATTGCGAGATTGTGATCGTTTGCGGTTTGTATAACTTCCTCATCACGTATGGACCCGCCTGGTTGAATAATAGCCTTTGCACCCGCCTTAACCAGCGCCAAGATTCCATCCGCGAAGGGAAAAAAAGCATCAGACGCGGCCACAGAGTTGGCAGTAGGGATGAGGGTCGCATTTTCCTCTTCACTGTTTTCGGATGCTTTCCACGCAGCTATTCGGGCGGAGTCCACCCTGCTCATTTGTCCTGCTCCTATGCCTATTGTCATTCCGTCTTTTGCATATACTATGGCGTTCGACTTAACGTGTTTACATACACGAAAAGCAAACAGAAGATCATCCAATTGCTTATCCGTGGGCCTTTTCTTCGTTACGACTTTAAGGTCGGATGCGGTAACCTGCGAGTTGTCACTTTCTTGGACCAGCAAACCACCAGTTATTGATTTTATGTTTAAGATCTTTTCATGAGATGCGGGCATCGTTTCCGTCAAAAGAAGCCGGAGGTTCTTTTTTGTTGAAAACACAACTTTTGCTTCTTCAGTCGCGTTGGGAGCAATAATCACTTCCGAAAATTTCTTGACAACTTCGGAAGCTACGTTTTTATCTATCGGGCAATTGAAGGCGACAATCCCGCCAAATGCGCTGGTTGGATCGCATTTAAGCGCGTTTTTATAGGCCTCTACAGCGTTCGCCCCTAGTGCAACACCGCATGGGTTTGCGTGTTTGATAATGGCTGCCGCGGGGCTATCAAATTCCCGAATTAACTCAAATGCGGCATCGGTATCATTAAGATTATTATAACTGAGTTCCTTGCCCTGAATTTGTTTGGCGTTTCCCACACCTGTACGACCATGGTCTAAAGGGAAAAAAGCGGCCTTTTGGTGCGGGTTTTCCCCATAACGCAAAGGTATGAGGGTGTTGGCTGAGAGCAAAAGCCTGGAGGGAATTGTATCTCCGAGGTCTTCGCTAAACCAGTTGGCAATCGCGACGTCGTAACTAGCGGTTCTTGCAAATGCAAGGCGGGCAAGTTTCTTGCGGAGCTTAAGCGATGTTGCACCCTGATTTTCTTTAATCTCTTTAGCCACCATCTCATAGTCATTTACGTTGGTAACTATGACAACCCTCTCATGGTTTTTCGCCGCTGACCGGATCATAGCGGGTCCGCCAATATCTATTTTTTCAATACAATCTGGCCGACTGTTCCCCTTTTTAACGGTTTCTTGGAATGGGTATAAGTTAATTACAACCAGGTCTATTGGTTTTATTCCATGGCGGCTCATATCTTCAGCATCGTTTTGATTGTTATGACGCGCGAGAATACCCCCGTGTATTTTGGGGTGAAGTGTTTTAACCCGCCCCCCCATCATCTCTGGCAGGTCCGTCAAACTAGCTACCTCCGTGACGGGAATGCCTGCATTTTGCAGAGTTAGTGCCGTGCCGCCGGTGGATAATATTTCTACGCCGTAATCGTGTAGGTCTTGGCCAAAAGAAACAAGGTTAGTTTTGTCAGATACGGAAATTAGGGCCCGCCGGAGTTTTAGGGTTTTTGGATTAGTCATGCAGGTATCCTCGTAATTGGAGTTGTCTAAAAAATGTAGTGGCCGACCAGCCTTTGACAGTTCTAGTGCCCTGATAAAAAACGATTTTACTCGGGATCTCCAGTGGTTCTAGTCCGGCTAAATTCTGGCACTAATTGGTGTAGGAACTCAAGCGTTGGCCCCTCTTCCCTTGCACTGGCCAACGAGGAAAGTTTTGAAAGAGTTATTTGCAATGTATCTATAGCAGTCGGTTGAGTGACGGCAAGGCGGATTGCTTCGTGGTCGGTGGGAATCAAGGTTTCCCAGTCATGAAAGAGCTCCTCCGAGAGCTTTTCACCTCCTCTAAGGCCAATATATTTTATGGAGATATCTTCATCGGGCCTTAGTCCGGAAAGACGAATAATCTGTTTTGCTAGATCTTGGATACGGATTGGTTCCCCCATATCCAGTACATAGAGACTCCCCAAAGGTTCAGAGGCGGTGTTAGCTTTTTTGCCTGGGGAGAGCGCTAATACACAGGCTTGCAATACTAGTTCTACAGACTCGCTCACCGTCATAAAATACCGCTGGATATCCGGGTGCGTCACTGTAAGAGGCCCCCCGTTAGCAAGCTGTTCCTGGAATAGCGGCACTACGGAACCTGTTGAACCCAAAACATTGCCAAATCGGACTGTCATAAAACGGGTACCACTATTTGGGTTCAGCGTGTTCAGAGCCTGGCAGTAGTTCTCCGCAAGCCATTTGGTTGCCCCCATTACGCTGCTAGGCTTGACTGCCTTATCGGTGGAAATTTGAACCATAGCAGAAACATGGAATGCTTTGCAGACGTCGGCAACGTTCACGGTACCCTGTACATTAGTGAGGATAGCCTCACAAGGATTGGACTCAGCGAGAGGAACGTGCTTTAGGGCTGCGGCGTGAAAGACCAAATCAGGCCTTTCTGCCTCGAACAATTGGGACAAAAAGTTTTTGTCTCGGATATCGCCTAAAACAGCACATTTATCCAAAGATGGAGCCTGTTTGGCCAGCTCTTTTTCTATGCAATATAGGTTATATTCGCCGTGGTCTAAGAGAATGAGCCGATGAGGTTGTTTTGCGGCAACTTGGCGGGAGAGCTCGCTGCCTATCGATCCGCCGGCACCGGTGATCAACACTTTGCGACCGCGTACCAGAGATGTCATCGCCGCTCGATCGAGCCGGGATTGAGGTCTTCCAAGAAGATCTTCAATGGCAATGGGGCGGGATTCGGTTACATTAGAGCTTTCCATTTTGAAGTCAGTAAGACGGGGGAGCCTCGCAAGTGTCATGCCGTGACTATCAGCTAATTCCAATAAGCTACGAATTTGCACACCGGTTACCGGTGCCCCTGCAATAAGTATTCGCTGAGGTCTCACGCTCGCCTGATTGAGGTCTTTCAGCACTCCTTCAAGGGTTGTCAAATCGCCAAGAATGGGTATGCCGTGGATGTACCTTCCTATAGCATCTCCGTTGGTTCCGATTAAACCAAGAATGCGGTATTGCTCCCCCGGTCTTTTTTGCTGGCGCAGAAAAGCATCAGCGATATCGTCCGTGCCAACTACTATGACGGGAATTCGGCTAAGGCCGCTGCTATCTAATAGTCCAACAACACCCCTGTCCTTAAAGATCCTATAGAAGAGCCGCGGACCTCCTAAAAGACCGATGAGTAGAAGCCACGTAATTACTAATACCGACCTAGGGATAGACTCCAACCTAGTAAGAACAAACATTGCCAACGCAAAAATCAATATTGCTAGTGACACAGCCTTAGTAATGGCCAAAAAATCGTCCAGGGATGCGTAGCGCCAAATTCCCCGATAGAGGTGCATTTTGACGAATACAATCCCAGAGATGGTCGTAAAAATGATCGTGCCCTCTAGCAGAAATCCCTGAGCCTGGAGCCAAAAATCCGAGCCCATCCTAAGATATAAAGAGGAAATGAAAGCGACCCCTGCCATAATTATATCATGGCCGGCGGCTACGTAAGGGCGGTCTAATCTTAAGCGAAAGTGAGTCATTGGAGAAACAACTAGGGTCCGACGGACTGAGATACTAGCCGAAAATAGCATAAAAGGGCTACTATCCCAAAAAAGGCCCCAATAAGACCCGGTAGGATTATAATGGTGCTTACCAACGCACAAGCAATCAGCCAAATGTTGGTTATTATGATTGCTCTAGTAGCTTGAGAATGGCTGAGTTGGCCAGCGACAGCCCTCTGATAGAAATGCTGCCTGTGGGCCTTCCAAACGGGCTCAAGTCTAATGGCCCGGTCAATTAGGGTCAGACTTGCGTCTACTAGGTAATAACTCGGTAAAATCAAAGCGGCGGCCCACTCTCCTTCCCGGGCTAGGCTGAAAAGTAGCCACCCGAGTAAGAAGCCTAAAGGTATACTGCCAACATCGCCCAGAAATAACTTTGCCGGATGCCAGTTCCAGGAAAGAAAACCCAAGGTTGAGGCGGCAACAATAATAGCGAGCGAGGAAATGTAACTTTCTGATCCAAGGAAGCCTAGCGTGAGGGCTATCCCCGCACATATTGAAATGGTTTCAACACCAGTTATGCCGTCGATGCCGTCCATAAAGTTGAAGACATTCATAAACCAAATCCAACCTATACCGACTACTATCATTCCCAGGGGATGAGCTAGAAAACCCAACAACATAAAATCTGTTGGGATTAGAAGCATACTTATTGTTACCACCACTGTTTGTGCAGATAAGCGGCTTATTACTGAAAGATTGCTGATATCATCAAACCAGCTGACTATAGCTATTAGTAGAGCCATTGAAGTTATCACACTAATTTGGCGCATATGATCTAACCCAAGTGCGCTGAGAGCCGCCCATCCAATTAATATCACGCTTACCAGGGCAATTCCTCCGCCCCTTGGTACCGAACCGCAATGACTTGATCGTGTGCCTGGGTTGTCCAGTATACGATGTCTTAACAGCAAGGAACGCGCGAATGCCGCGCATAACCATGTTGAGCCGGCGGCAATCCCGGCTGACACAGCTAGTATCATGATGTCTAGAGGCACAACGGGCCTAAGGCCGATGTGGCAACTTTTAGAAAGGGGCGGCACGGCATGAATCCCGACGTGGACTTTGGTCCTACTTCGAGCCCAACATTGGTTACTTTTGTTTTGTGGAAAATTAATTTTGCAAGGTACATACGCTATATGGCTTTCAATTTACGCCATGCGAATGTGATCATCCGCACTAGTAACCATCCGTCCCGAAAGCGAGAAATTTGGGTTACTCCATAGGTCCGCGCGGCATAACGAATCGGTATTTCTGCTATTTTTAGGTTGAGTTTTGCGGCGCCAAAGAGGAGGTCATAATCTCCGAACGGGTCAAATTCTCCAAAATAGGAACGATTTTCCGCTATTTTCTTATAATCCTCCCTCGAAAGTACCTTGGTGCCACAGAGGGTGTCGGTGAGCCTCTGATCTAGTAACCATGAAAATAAAATTGAAAAACCCCTATTTGCCACAAGATTAAGAAAACGCATCGCCTTTGGGTCAAGGGGATAGATGAGCCGACTTCCATTTATAAATTCCCCCTTACCTTGGACGTAGGCATTATAGAATTTGGGTAAGGCCTCGGGCACTACAGTGAGATCGGCATCCAATATCATGAGGAGGTCGTTTTTAGCTTCGGCAAAACCTTTACGAACGGCATCACCTTTTCCAATGCCCTCTTGTACATAACTCCGTATATCCCAATCTGGATATGTGCGGATAACCCTATCAATTTGCTGAAGGGTATTATCGTCAGAGTGACCCTCAACAAATATCACTTCCATAGTTTGACAAAATCGGGGCATGCGAGATATCGCGTTTTCAATATTACCCTCTTCATTACGGCAGGGGATAATTATGGAAACAGACGGGTTGGCAAGTGGTTTACGAACCTCAGGTCGAGCAACGATATAGTGGCGAAGGCATAGACTTCTTATAGCGGGCCACCAAGAAAAAACTTTATTGATCACTCGGCCCAACCCAAAAAGGTGTTTCGGAACTAGCTGTCGGTAATTCCGTTTTACCACTTCAAAATCAGCAAGTTCCAGCAGGTGAGCAATGTCTCGTGAGGAAAGCCAATTCGATGGTACCTGACGCTGCTTAAATCCAAAACGTTCAGCTAGTTTTAGCGCCGGGCTCCAAAGGAGAGAGTAATAAGATACTATTATCCGAGTGTGTGGCTTACATAGTGTCTTGAGAGAGGCAAGCGTGTCAGAGATATCTTCTAACATTCCAATAGTGTCAGAGAGAATGATTATGTCAAAGGTGCCTCCTAGTTTTTTGAACGTGTCAGGGTTTTCTATATCGCCTACATAAAACCTGTATTGTGGAAGATTATCTGTCGCTATTTGAATAGATTTCTCGCTCAGGTCGACCCCCACACCGCTTCTTGGAGAGAGTGCTTCTAACAGATCCCCAACGCCGCACCCTAAATCCAGTATCCGAGCATTGGATGGTGTTAAAAAACGCATAAATCTATAGTGATCATCGTAGTAAAATTGGTTGCGTGCAATCCACGTCGTTCTCTGGTCAGCTACCTGGTCAGCTAGTGCCTTTATAGTTTGCTTCCGCAGTGATAATGGCGCGTTTGTAGGTGTAGTTTCTAGGCTATTTTTCATCAATTTGGGCTGATTGGGATAAAAAAGGATAGTTCATTAGCAAAGGGGTTGGGACCCATCGTATTGGAGTGTCGGAGGATGTAAAGCGGGATCAGCCTCCATCGGCGAGAAAATTGGGATTTTCAAAGCCAGGTTTTCCGTAGCGTAAGCGCTCACCGGTAATAGTCCTTATGCGCCCGCCCGCCGCCGCTAGGATCGCGTGACCGGCTGCGATGTCCCACTCCATGGTCCTTCCAAAACGGGGATAAATGTCTGCACTGCCTTCCGCGACTTTGCAAAACTTCAAGGAGGAGCCAGCGGCTTGGAAATCCCTTATCTTTTTTTGAGAAAGCCATTCCTCGGTTGCCGCGTTGGAATGGGAGCGGCTGCCCACTGCGGTGGGACCGGCGGGAGGGATTGGCCTTGTGCTGATTTGAATAGGATTTTCCCCGCCAGATGCCCTAAACGCTCCAACGCCGTTTTCACCCCAATAAATGCAGTCTTGTGCCGGGAGATAAATGACGCCTAATTGCGGTTTTCGGTGGACGATTAGGGCAATATTAACGGTAAATTCATCACGCCCAGCTATGAACTCCTTAGTGCCGTCTAGGGGGTCGACAAGCCAGAACGGCTCACTTACGTTTTTAATGGCCTCCATGCTCTCAACGCTTTCCTCGGCAACAATTACAGCGCCCGGTTGTATGCGCTTTAGGGCTGTCACAATATGGTCGTTGGCTGCCTTGTCGGCTTTAGTGACAGGTGACATATCATGCTTCAGGTCGTACTCAACCACTCCGCTAATTGGGACAAAGGAATTTATAATTGCACCAGCTTCTGCGGCGATGGAGCATACTTGATGAATGAGTGTAGATCCTGTTGGTACGAGAGAACCCATCACGATTTTCCAATAGTTCTAGTGCATAGAGTAACGCTAAGGTCTACCATAACATGATCTATTTTAACGCCATGACCTCCACACGAGGGATTTTATTGGTAAAATGGAGTGTTTGCCATTATTAAACATTAACATGGGATTTATTTCCGGCCATTCATCTTTTACTCGAGACCACCACAACACGCTGCAGGGGGTATTGGTGTCATTATTTTTGACGCCAGCTGGATGGATGTTTAATGTCATAACAGAATTTTAAGAGCCTGGTAAGGGCTTAGGTACTTTAGGTAGAGAAAATGCGGATCGAAGCTATAGAATTTCAGCTTGGCTCAAGAGTGGAGGGTCTTTCCGACTTATCTGACGATAATCCCGAGTGGCAAATCGACCGCTTATTTGCCAAAACGGGCGTTGAGCGCCGACATCTTTTGGCATCTAACGAAACACCTTTGCAGTTAGCCGAAGGCGCGTGCAACCGCCTATTTCAGCGAACTGGAAAACGTAAGGTGGGTGGCTTGATTTATGTTACCCAGTCGCCTGAATCGACAATACCAACTACAGCGTGTCTTCTCCACGAGACTTTAGGGTTAGAGGAGGCATGTTTAGCCTTTGATCTTAACCAAGGTTGTTCTGGTTTTGTGTATGGTTTGTCAGTAGCTAGTGGGCTTATCAAAAGCCAAGCTATTGATAGTTGTTTGGTTGTCTGTGCGGAGGCCTATAGCAAGTATATTTCCCCTCACGACAGAACGTGCCGTCCCATATTTAGTGATGGCGCAAGCGCGGCTCTAGTGGTTAATGATGGTGAGGGTGATATTGGCCCGTTTGTATTC
Source organism: Rhodospirillaceae bacterium (assembly GCA_002728255.1). Taxonomy (NCBI): domain Bacteria; kingdom Pseudomonadati; phylum Pseudomonadota; class Alphaproteobacteria; order Rhodospirillales; family Rhodospirillaceae; species Rhodospirillaceae bacterium. The sequence goes on from PBWV01000001.1 coordinate 14,560, forward strand.
GCTACGGATGGTAGTGGTGCGCCTAACTTAACCCTTCTCCATAAATCCGATAATGACGGATTGGGACGCCAGGTTCTTCATATGAATGGGCCTAAAGTCTTAGATTTCACCATGGAAGCAGTTCCTAAGTATGTCCACGAACTGCTGAACAGATCATCTTTGTCGGTAGAGGAAGTTGATTTATTTATTTTTCATCAGGCGAGTAAGGTTGTATTAGATCGCATTGGATCCAAGTTAGCCTTGGACGAGGAAAAAATCTTTAGAAACTATAGGGAAGTAGGAAATACAGTTTCTGCTACTATACCCGTTGCAATGAAGGAGGCCCTGGGTGCCGACGTGCTCCGTTCGGGCATGACGGTGGTTCTGATGGGCTTTGGAGTTGGGTATTCTTTGGCAGGCTGCATTTTGCGCACGTGAACAGGGCTTCAGGAGAGCACGGCAACGTGGTTTAGGTATTGTGTGGAGCAGAACGATTTTCATTCTACTGACCTTACAGTTTGAAGCTCTTTGCTCCGCTTAAAAGCTGCATCATTCTAAGGTTGCTGAGATCGTAAAAACTTTGGACAAACCTCTTCTCCTCGGATGACAGCGTATATTTGCTCTTGGAACCCAGAAGGGGCACGAGCTGTTTGCCTAATTTTCTTAGGCTCGGAGTGTCCGGGGCCCATCTTGGTAAGTGTTTTAATATCTTGGCTGCCGTTTTTGAGCGTCCAGAGTTTTGTGGAGGGGCAGTAAAAGGCATTGGACTGAGGTCGAAAAATTCACAGAGTTCTCTGAGAAAGTCAGTTCTATTTTCTGAGAGTTGAGTGAAACTTAATACTTTAACATTTTCAGGGCCAAATTCATCAATGTAAGCTTGTATCGTGAGGTCATAGTGGCCGGCTCGTAATAACACTTTTCCTTTTGATGTGGAGCAAAAGTCTATGAAAGAGCGGTGTCCCGGTTGCAAGTGATCAAGGTAATAGCTGTATGCTGAACTTAACCATGTAACCTGATCTCTGACTACCATTAGAACCTTGCTGTTTGGAAAGCGGGTGCGCCACGCAGAGGCGATTTTTCTTGGAGCTATGTCGATAGCTTTACTCAAATCATTCCATGGAACACTTTCCCATTTGAGTTGAGGCCATAACTCGGGCTTCTTATATATTACAGATTCACAGAGACGCTCTTGCATGGAAATATACAACTTGGCTTGTCCGGCTTGCCTTCGTTCTTTCTCTGAGAAGGTTACTCGACTTGGCGAAAATAGGTGGCGAGCTGCAATTCGATCTATAAAAACTTGCGGATGGGTTTGAAAAAATTTCTGAAGGAATGTAGAGCCTGCCTTAGAATAGCCCATAAAAAGGACATCAGGCTGTTTCATGATTCATACCTAAATTCGTTGTGCTAGAAGGCGGCGGTATATCATGTTTTCTAATTGCAATCATAAACATAGCAGTCATACCCAGGGTCGCTAGCCACCATCCCTGCCAGATGCCAAAACAAAGGTGGGCAACCACCAGTGCGGAACTTAAGGTTCCTATAGTGGCGGCTGCATAAAGTCTGGTGTTTGCTCTTAGGTTACGAATGGTTAACAAGAATAAGGTGCCCCATAACAGTAAGCCAACTGCGCCTAACTCCAGCCAAATTTGTAGGGCCGCGTTATGAGTGTGCAGTGGTATAGCTGGCGCGGTAACAGCCACTCCCTCGGTAGTTGTGTTGACAAAGAGCTCTGTGTCACCACCTGGAAAGATGCGAGCTGTATCTAGGCCCCACCCGAGAAATGGGCGTTGCAACACGTGGTCCGCGGCAAACTGCCATATAACAAATCGGTGGATCTCGGCTGTATTGTCAGTGACGTTGGCTATTAGAAACTGGGTGGCCCAAGGAGAGAGCTGGGGAAAGAACGGGATCACTGCAATGGAGGCAACGAAAGACGCACACACTAATGTGGTTGCCACGCGGAGTTTGAGCCAGGCGACAAAAAATCCACAAGCTCCAAGTGCTAAGGCAAGAGAGGGAGCCGTGGGGCCGAGTAGAAGGATTGCGACGAAGGTTATTCCTAGGAAGGCTGCAGCCACCAGTAACCCAAAACTCTTGGTTAGGCAAAAAACAGAGGGCCATACTAAAATAGCGAGGATACTGGCAGTCCTATTTAAGGCAGTTAGCTTATGGGCCGCCATCTCCTCCTGGTTAATCCAAATGGTGATAGCCGTAATTGCGCCCGTTCGGAGTAGCGTGACCAGTACACCTAAAAGCATACCAAATGCGAGAAACTTGCCAACGTTATGGCTGTCCTCAGGTTCAATATTCAATGCGGCACTAAGTAGCACAATAAGTACACAGCTAATTGCTAAGATGCGCAGTGCTGCCAGGAGGCTTTGTGTCTCATTTACTGACCAGAGAGCTGATGCGCAGCCCCATAGTGCTAAGCCTAACGCCGTCAATGCAAACGGGTGGGATGGGGTCGGCAAAAGGCGCGTTCTGTGTAGAAACCTTTGCAATAAGATTATTGTGGCAGCGGCTATTCCAGGGACCCCGATTAAGAGAGGCGCGAGAGCTGCTGTGATTGGGGTTATTATGGCAAGTCCACAAAGCACACCGCCCTCGGAGGGTGCCCAGCTTGGATATTTAACCTGCATGGCACGATGTCCCGTTACTGAGCATGGAGCCACGCCTGAAACATTAGCACGGGCCACAGACGATGTTGGTGATTTCTGTTCTCTTTCAGGTGGTCTAGCCAAAGACGACGGACAGTACCAGCCTCGAAAAAACCACCCCGTTTTAGGTCATGTTCTGATAATAAATCCTCTGCCCAAGATCGGAGATCTCTTCTTAGCCAGTCTCCAATCGGGACACCGAACCCCATTTTTGGTCGTTCGAAGAGGTGCCTGGGAATATACTTAGCTAAAACTTGTTTTAATATTCTCTTCCCTGAGTTCTTATAAATCTTTGTCTCTATGGGCAAGCGCCAAGAAAATTCGAATACCCGATGGTCAAGGAAAGGTACGCGTGCCTCGAGGCCTACCGACATACTAGCCCTGTCTAGTTTTACCAGAATATCGTCCGGTAGGTATGTAACTGTATCCATTAACATCATTTGGTGTTGGAAGTTACTAATGGAAGACCAGTTGTGTCTTTCACTTAAAAGGGTGGCAGGTTCTGTGCTCTTGAGAAGCGCGTTATGGGGGTTCTGCCACTGGGAAATTAACTTCCAGTAGATGTCTTCTTTATCCTTAGCATTCATAATCCCGGCCAACTTATGAATTTTTTCACCATACTGTGCTTGACGTAGTGACTGAGGTATAAATGGGGAAACTCTTGTAAAGAAGGTATCCCATCTCTGTGATGGGATCGAGCAAATAGCTTTTGAGATGTTTTGGCGTAGCCGTAGTGGTGTGTTTCCTATTATTTTTCCCATATTGCGCGACCAAACATAACGATTATAACCACCGAAAAGTTCGTCTCCGCCATCTCCCGATAGGGCGACCGTAACTTTTTCTCTCGCAAGATTTGATACTATATAGGTTGGAATTTGTGAAGAATCGGCAAAAGGCTCACTGTACATAGTAGGTAACTTTGGGATCACTGCTTGAGCTTCACTGGGCGTGACGTAGAGTTCCGTATGCTCGGTTCCCAGGTGTTGTGCAATGGATGCAGCAGCATCAGCCTCATTGTACGACGCCTCGGAGAAACCAATAGAGAAAGTTTTAACAGGGCGTGAGCTGCATTTCTGCATTAGGGCTACAATTGTTGAAGAATCTATGCCGCCCGATAGAAAAGCTCCAAGGGGTGCATCAGATAGCATGCAGTCGGCGACAGCCCCTTGCAACACCGCATCTAGTTGTTTCGAAAGTTCTGGATCGTTTGTTTTGAGGGGATTGCCAAGATTTTGTTCTGCACATTCCTTTGCAGACCAATAGAACTTCGGTTGAGGGACAGAGTGGCTGCGGAGTGTTTCGTAATCAACACTTAGGATAGCACCGGGGACTAACTTCCAGCAGTCTAAGTAAATTGTATGTGGTGCAGGCACGCTACTGTGTCGCAACAATAATGAAATAGCATCTCTGTTTATATTCGCGGGGAAATTTCTGAATTCCTTTATAGCGGCCAATTCCGAGCCGAACACGAGCGACTTTCCAGCCCAAGCATAATATATTGGCTTTTGGCCAAAGCGATCCCGAGCTAAATGAAGGCATCTATCTTTCCGGTCCCAGACAGCTAGAGCAAACATACCATTTAATGCCGTAAGGGTTTTGCGCAATCCCCAGTTGCTGATGGCTTCAACCAAAACCTCCGTATCCGACCGACTCTTGAATGTTATCCCCATCTGAGAGAGCGAGCCTTTTAGTGAGGGCGCATTGTATACCTCACCATTGTAGCTTAACACGAACCGGCCGTCCCTCGAAATCATTGGTTGATGGCCTCGATGTGAGAGGTCTACAACTGAAAGCCTTCGGTGACCTAGAGATATGCCGGCTCGCTGGTCCGACCATTCCCCAGAGTCGTCAGGACCGCGATGGGTTAGCGCTCTTACGGCGCTACGTAATTCTGCTATAGCATCAGAAGATGAGCCATGATCCATTAGTCTGAAACTGCCAGCTATTCCACACATATTCAGGCCTGCACCAAGTTTACCCTGGAGTGGTCAAGGAATTGTACAATCGAAAATAGGAGCTAACGCATACCTCCATGGAAAATTTTGATAACGCCCGCCTCTTTCCTGCTTGTTTCATAGAATTTCTCAGCTCGGCATTTTGGGCGAGATACTCACAGGCCTCGCCTAGTAGGCTAGGGCTTCTTGCGGGAACAACTAGCCCGGTTTCCTGGTCGGTGATCAACTCGGTATTTCCGCCGACATCAGTCACTATCATAGGAATCCCCAAAGCCATTCCTTCCAGCACTGAATTAGACAAACCCTCTTCGTGAGAACTTGATATGCCAATATCTGATGCTTTCATCAAGTCGTAGATGTCCCTGCGTGAACTAAGCCAAATCACATTTTGACTTATTCCGAGGTGACTTGCGCTCTGTTCTAGGTTGTTGAGAATACCATCGTTTCGGCCGACACAAATTAATCGCCAAGGGTCTGGCAGTTTACCCTTAACCTTTGCTAGTGCCTTGAGAAGATCCTTGTGCCCCTTATAGGGAATGAAATTGGCCACAGTAATAAATACAAGTGCCTGAGCTGGAATGTTGAGTTCTCGTCGCACTTCATCAGGTTTTAGTTTTTCAACAAATTCATTGGGGTCGATGCCATTGTATATTAGTTGTATCCGGGCTTTTGAGTTGGCGCTTTCCTTCTCTAAGTCTCGTATAATGGCCTTGCTGTTCCCGACCAGCACGTCCATAGTTTTATGTAAATAGCGTTCAATCCAAGCGCCTAAAGGGTGTTTTTTTTGATAAAAATTTAGGCTCCGTCGGCTCATTATCCGAAAGGGAATTCCAAGAAAGAAAGACCATACCCCCCCAAGGAGGTAGGCCTCGGGCAAAAAGAAATGGACAATATTGGGGCGTTCGCGGGCTAGGGTGAATCCTAGCCAAAAGACAATAAAGGTGCGTCTAATAAACCTTTGGCGCGCAATCCATTTGGTAGGTGGAGGAGACAGTACGGGCACATTTTTGCGTTCCATTTCATTAGCGAGAGCGCCCCGAGCCCGAAAAGCGATTATTGAAATCTCCAAGCCGTTACCTTGTAATTTAGGCATGACCCGAAGCAAATGATTTTCAGTGCCCCCAATGTCCAACGAACCAATAATCACAAATAACTTTGAGGTGTCCCCATTTTTCATCACTTACAATGCTTTCCGCCTAATTATTGTACGATAGGCCTCAAGGTATTGATTTACAATTGACCGCCACGCAAACACTAATGCCCGTTCTCTTGAAATGTTAATGTATTTCTCCCTGAGATCCTTGTGGGACAAGAGTTGGTTCATTGCTTCCGCTAGCCCTTCATGGTCCTTTACGGGCACCATTATTCCATACTTTCCTTGGCCTATCACGTCCCGGCAGCCGGGTCCATCTGTAGTGATTATCGGAAGGCTTGCCGCCATTGCCTCAATAATGGCTATTCCAAAGGATTCGACATGCGATGGAAAGACGAACGCATCTGCACTTTTGTACAGTCCAACTAATTTATTACTTGGTGCCTCAAAGGGACTTCCTTCGGCGTCTTGATCAGAAATTTCACCAAGCAGATGAACGTGTTCAGTCAGGCCTTGTTTTGCCACCTGGCTCTTGAGAGTTTCTGTGTGCTTACCCGCAATAGCCAAACGGAACGGCCGACTAGCCTTTTTCCTTAACAAAGCGGCAGCCGATATTAGGTCGCTAAACCCCTTTTTTGGATGGTGCCGTCCTACTGAGAGATAGAGAAAGGCATCGTTGTTTATTCCAAATTCTTTGCGAATAGAAACAGTGTCAAACGGGCGTTGAAATCGGGGTAGATCGACCCCATTCGGGATGTTCCATACCTTTTCACTTATTATTTTAATATCGTCATACTCTCGAGCCATTGACTTCGTAATAGCAGACAGAGCATCAGCTCGCGGAAGCCACTTTCTAATAATTTGGTCGATACGGGGGTCGAGCCGCATGCCGTATCCAAGGTCATGGTTAACTTGGATGTCTTCGCCTGCGCATCTGATAATATGAGGAACATCCTTTTCAGCAAAGCGTGCCAAAGCTACGCCAATGGGGAATCCTACCGTGCCGTGCCAGATATCAAAACGATATTTCCACTGTAAAATTCTGAAAAAGCTTGCAAGTAGTAGAGTGGCGGTTTCTGGAAAGTTTTGGGTGAAAGAGATAGTTTTTGGAGGCATCGTGATGAGCTTGTATGCTAACCTGCGGCCAGTTTCTTGTATTTGTCGTACGTTGGTTGCTGGTGCAATAACGATTGGGGTATGTCCCTGCGCCAGTAGTCCAGAAGCGATGTTATGGAGACCTATCTCTACCCCCCCAATGGCAGGTAAAAAGGTTGAAGTCGGAAGTGCTATTACGAGCTTTTTACGTTGCATCGGGTTCGATAGTTGAGACTGTGTCGTGGACGATACTAACAACACGGTTGCAGAAGCCTATCTCGCTTGTTTTTTTTTCGAGCTCTTCCCGGTAGGTTTGTTGTGCACACTCAGCCAACGTTTTCAGTTGATGGGGACATGAATAGGCCATGCTCAGCTTCTCCATGAAATCTGATAGGTCCCAGGAATGGGTTAAAATTGTTTTTCCATATACAAAAAGGTTAGGCCAGGTCTCCATATGGGACATATCTGGTTTCAATAGGGTGGCTCCACAGAGGGTAGCCTCAAAATCCTTGAGTGTGATCTCCCCGAAACCAAATGGAGATATTACCAATCGTGTTTCCCGCATTTCCTGGTAGTAAGCCCGCCGGCTCAGCTTCCTGGTGCTGAGCCTATCTTTTAAGAGTGTTTGAATTTTCTTGCGCTGGTAGGAAACGGTTTCCCGTTCATACTTGGTTCCCATCCGGCAAGATAGGGCCACGGTCCTCTCGGAGTTAGATGGTACGAATTTTTTGGGTAGCCAAAAGAGTGCGTTGATCGGGATAAACCTTCTTAATCCCATGATATGAGGGCCGTACATACTGTAGTTCGCCAGGCCTGAATTCCATGATAATCTGAGCTGGCCAAGGCGACTCGGATCGGTCAGCACTCGGTTCCGAGCAGGTGTAGAATCAGTTGCCCCAAAGGACTGGTGATAGTAGTCAGCCCAAAGTCGATTCCCGTATAATTTTTTCATGTATAGGGACTTATCTTTGAGTAATTGGCCTTTGCAGTACCAGCGGACAAACGGCAGGACTTGGGGCTGAAGCCAGCCACTGCTGTCCGAAATATCAAACCACACTAAGGGCACGCTCTCCGCTAGCCTTGATAAGTCCATCAAGACCGCCTGATCTCCCTCAACTTCCCATCGATGGCTAACGCTGCGACTTTCTATAAACAGCACATCGCAATCGCATAGCTTCGGGTGTGCAATGGACGTGAAAAATTTAGTTTGAATACCGCAATCCGCGAGTTCTTTTCGATACACAATGAATGGAAATAAGAATGCAATTCCGTTAGGAGACTGAAAGCCCTTAGTGAGAATGTGAATTTTATGCATCATCTAACCGAGGTGCATTGGCATTACGTATATCAGCTACTGACCTTAGCCAAAGCTCTAAGTTTATTAGGTGTTCCAACGGTATGGGTTTCTTGTTCCTTTTGTTTCGAAAGTCGTCCACTGCGGTGCGGACTTTTTTGGGGTCAGAATACGAAGCAAGCTGGCTATCGGGTTGTACTAGTAGATCTAAATATCTACCCAATCCGGTCTCATTTTCAAGCCAACTTCGAAGTGGCAATGCAAGACCGACTTTGCGGCGATCCACTATCTCCGATGGGAGAAATTGCTTTGCAACCCTTTTGAGTATGGGTTTGGTATCACCACCCGGGGCCCGAAGTTGAACTGGTATTCGATTGATTTTCTTGGCCAGGGGGGCGTGGCTGAAGGGCACCCGTGCCTCTACGGAGGCCGCCATAGCCATTTTATCTTGTCTCATCAAAAGCGATGATAAATATGAGGTTTGATCAACCGCAAACATCCTTTCCCGGAAATCCAAAAATCGGGAGGCAGTGTCTTCACGCTGGCCACCTCTGTGAATCAGGGGTGGGAAAAGTTCTTCTAATTCGAGAATATCATGATAAACGGCTCCGAAAATCGCTGCATCTCTGCCTGAGAACTTTTGGATTTCTCGCCAGCGTTGAAGAATGGGCCAAAGAAAACCGGGGACTAGATCGGCAAATAGACCGTTCCTCTTTAGTTTTCGCCAGATGTCATATCGTTTGTATCCGCCAAATAGCTCATCGGCCCCCTCGCCCGTTAGGACCACTTTGTGTTTTTTACGAATGGTTTCGCACAATAGCATCAACATTACGCAGCCATAGTGTGGAACTGGACCCTCCATGTGTTTAATGGCCCGCGGCAGGGCATCGGCAAAATCGTTATTGTCCAGTGTTACTTCATGATGTTCTAGGTTTAAGCGTTTTTGGATAATGCGACGATAGGGTCGCTCGTCCTGTGGGTATCCTGGTATGTGAACGCCATATGATGTAAGTGTTCCGGCAGTTTCCTTTGCAGCTATCGCCGTCACAAGGCTAGAGTCGACACCCCCCGAAAGTTGTACGGCATAGCCTACATCACTGACCAGGTGAGCCTTAACCGAGGCATATACTGTTTCCTTTGATAATTGTACCGCATCGTCTTGGCTCAAGGAGTTATCGGAGTTCAGGTGCTCCAAAGGGTCGTCAAATTGTTCAGGCTTTGTCCTGGCATCATTAATATTAGCAGTGCATGTATATCCTCCCGGAAGCAGCTCAATGTCTGAGATGTTACTTAATGTTCCTGAAGCATAGCGAAAAATTAGAAGTTCAGGCAAGGCGTTGGTATCTACCTCAAATGGAGTGATCCCAGCGAAGGAACGCATTTCTGTGGCAAAACCAATTAAATGACCTCTTTTGAGTATGTACAAAGGCTTTATTCCAAGGGTATCACGTGCCGCTATCACCTCGCACCTGTGTCGATCAAAAATTACAAGTGAAAACATTCCCTCAACTTTGGGAAATAGCTTTTTTTTCCAATGAGCGTAACCATGAAGAAGTACTTCTGTATCTCCCTCGGTTTGGAACAGGTATCCTTTTTGCTCTAGTTCCCTTCGGAGCTCTCTGAAATTATAGATCTCACCATTGAATACTAAGGAGTAGCGGCCTGTGGGATCGGTCATGGGTTGGTCGGAGGTGGATCCAGGGTCCAGTATAGCCAGCCTTCGAAAAACCATGGCTATCCCGGGCTCGGCAATCATTCCTCCTGAGTCTGGCCCCCTATGTAGAATGTCTTTTTCTAGCCTCCGTAGCAGTGGGCTGGAGAAAAGGCGTTCCTTTTGGCATAAAACTACGAACCCACACATATTAAGCTATGAACTCTGCTTTTTCCTTCCATGGGAACGGCGGGACCATGGCATCCAAATACTAAGGGTGAAAATAATGGTTGCGACTGTGCCCATTGCAAATGCTACCAAAATATGTCGATATCGCAATTCTGGAAGGAGATACGCTATGAAAAACCTAAGCCGATCAAGGGAACTTATCGCTTTTTCTTGCTGGCTTTTTGGCTCGTTGATTTGGATCAAGTGGGTTGCAACGACGGCCGCGTGTTGTGGGGTGAGACCTAGGTTCGGCATCTGCGATTGCGGATTATCAAAGGCCGGTTCCTGAAGATAGTGGGTCAGCCAGACTAGGAGACGATCCTTTTCCGAAGAAGCAAGTACATTGTGTCTTGCATCGTAGGTTTCCACAAAGGGAGCACTTTCCAATGTGTCGACGAGCGCCACTTGTTTGGCATAGTTTTGATTATTTATCCGAGCTTCAATTGAAGCAATTAGGGCGGAGTCTAAGGGAGGGCCAAAATTCCCCCCCATACCGGAAATCTGATGGCAGTCCCGGCAACCATAACGACTGAGCAAGGCGGTTGGCCGAGTGTCTTGTTCAATTATATGGGGATGCCCGATGGAAGGGTTGTAAGAGAGCTTTAAGATGGGGGTTGTTCCATCATTTTGGGGCATCATCGCAACCAAATACAGGCCGTCTGGCCCGAACTGGACGGAGACAGGGAGTTGGTAACCGTTGCCGCGGTAGGCTAAAAGCTGCTTAGGCGGTGTGGCGGCTCTATTATTGTCAAAGTCGTAGTCAAACACCACGACGGTTCTTTGTCCTCTCATGCTTGGTCCTTGGGCACCAGGTGTGCCGGCCAGGGCGATGAAGAACTTGTTTGTGTACGGATCGGGGAAAATATTGCTCTCAGATTCTAGAAAATCCAGTTGGACTAAACCCACTGCTGGCCCAAATATATAGTTAGCTCTTGCGGCAAAAGACCAATCGTTCCCCTCCCACAAATAATTTTCACCTCTGTTGATTTCAAGAAAACGATCTATAAATCCGCCGTTTTCTGTTGCAAATAGGCGGCTCTTAGCCAGTACAAGGCCAAAAATATTTCTGTGTCCGTAGGACCATATAAAGTCCGTAGATGTTGTCTGACCATCATCAACGAAAAAGGGATTGTCAGCGTATGGTTCTAGGTCTAAGTCCATTCGCAATACCGATCCTAGCGCAGAGGCTAGGTTCTGGCTTTCGTGGCGTTCCTTTCCATAACCAACTGGCACAAAGAGCTGATGGCCATCGATGACACAGGGGCCTATTTGGTGGCTGGTATCACTTCTTTCATTCGCAAATATATCAAGAAGAAATTTGGGGTCCTTTGCCTCCAAGCTGAAAGTACCAGGATTTGATTGGAATCTCACTAGGCCGTTTCGAAACACCTGGGTTTTATCCAAATAGCCGAAGGAAATAAAAATGAAGCCATTGAGCGGATCCAAGCAAAGGCCTGCAGCTCCCAGTGTTTGAAATTCTTCTTTGAGTGGGACGGGTAAAAAGTTATCGGCGACTGTGTATACCTCCCGGTTTCGGGTTACCACTTTTAGAGCTCCCTTCAATTCTATGACGTAGTATAGAGGCGAAAGCGGCTCGTTTCCGGGGTTAGGGACAAACTCTATATCTGATGGAAATCGATATCCTGTTGAATCAATTTCCAATGAAAAACCCTGTGCCACAGCCCAGTCATCCTTCCAAATGTTGGCTCGGTCTTCTTCTGCCATGGAACCTGTTACGGAGAGGCTAACCCCTATGAAGGGGAGCGCGAGGAAACAAAGTTGCTTTGTAAAACCTGGCCACATAGTCGGTCTCTCCTTTAGGGTTTTCGGCAGTAGAAGGTCATAAAGTTTCCATAAGCAGGTGGCGAAATGCGGTTTGTATTGAAACATCTTAATAAATTAGTGCGATTGAACCACTTGGTAGAGAAAAAAGGATAATCTACTTTTAGTATTTGGAAGCCACAATCACGCAGACATCTATGCATAGAGTCATTAGAGAAGAGACTAATATGAGTAGGATCATTTAGTAACCGGTAGTTGTTTCCGAAACGCCGCGCACAACCTGAATCAAAATCAGGGGTTCCGACAATTATTGTTCCACCTGGCCTTAAAAGGTCGCGAATTTTCCTGAGTGTAGTCACGGGGTCCTTCATGTGTTCGATAACATGGTAGGCGATTACAAGATCGAAAAAACTATCGTCATAGTCAACCGTCTCAAAAACCCCCTTATATATAATTCCATGCGGAGAAGCCTCTGTTGAGGCTTGGGCAGATGGTTCAACGCCATACTTGGACCAGTGGTTATCAACACATGATAGAAGCCAGCCAGGACCACAACCAATATCCAGCAGCCTACCTGGTTTTAGACAGGAAATAAAATGTAGTTCAGTTTTCAGATTTTCCAAATACTGGTTTTTCTCATTCAACCTATTTCGCTGAATGCCATCGGGATCTGTGGATTCACCCCAATAGTCAGTTGTCAGGCCCTGTGACGTTTCAGGCCGCACTCTAACAAAATATTGGCCAGTGGTGTATAGGGATTCCATGGCATTAGTGAGGTCAAAGTTGGCAAGATTTCGTTTCATAGGAGTCATTACTTATTTCGTATCAGCAACTTGGTGATCCCACATTTTTCTAAAGAACGACCCCCTATTTTCGTAAAGGTTCTTAAAAGAACCACTTTCCAGTATTCTGCCAGCTGCCATAACGTAGATATGGTCACACTTGGCAACAGAAGACAAGCGATGGGCGATGACAACGATCGTTCTCTTTCCATGAAGTTTTTCTATGGATGCTTGCACGATTTTATCGGTTTCTGCATCAAGGGCATTGGTGGCTTCGTCAAAAATTAGAATATCGGGATCCTTGTACAGTTCTCTTGCAATGGCAATGCGTTGTCGTTCACCCCCTGAGAGAGAAGCGCCACGCTCACCTACTTGGGTCATGTATTTTTGGGGAAGCGCCTCGATAAAGTCGTGGCAGTGAGCGGCACGGGCAGCCTCCTTCATTTTTTCTATATTGTTCTCTTTTTGGTTAGGCCCTAACCGGAGGGTCAGGTTAGTCGCAATAGTGTCATTAAGAATCATAGGGTCTTGCGTCACATAACCGAGGCGACTGCGGAATGCCTCGTTATTTAAATCCGAGAAGTTGTGCTCGCCGATTGTAATCGACCCCTCATCAGGGACTATTAGGCGGGTCAACAAACGAAAGATCGTAGTTTTTCCAGCACCAGATTCTCCAACGATAGCAACAGATTTATGATACGGAATGGTAAGATTGATGCCCTTAAGAATATGATGTTTTTTCCTGTGCAGGCTTACATTCTGAAAAATGATATCGTCATTTAACGAGTCTATAACTATACTTCCGTTGCATTCGTGGGCCTTCCATATTTCTCGGGAAAAATTAGATATATAATGGACGCCTCCAATTAATTGGTGGAGCCGTTGTATGGCAAGAGGAAGAGTAAGGACATGGCTAAGAACTCGATACATTATTAGTGCTATCACTACCGTGCTCGCCATGGAGCTACTAAGCATTTCTACATTGTAGAATATGTATCCTAGCAAAGAGAGCACAGCCAGCGGCTCCTTAATGGCACCTAAAGCAGCTGTTCGTCGACCCATTCGGATTTGACGATCTGCAAGGTCATTGACGCGCTTAAGCACATGTTGTCTGACCCTACGAGAATTCGCGGTTGCCTTCAGGTAATCGAATGACTCCACAAATTGTACCATCTCGGAGGACAGCGAGGCTGTTTTATCGGACACATCCATGGACAAAGCCTTGGTATGGCGAATTAATGGTCGCGCTACAAGGAAGGCGAGCAGTCCAACCACAACAATTATAAGAGAAATTTCCATTTCTAGTACGATGATGGTTGGTATGTATATAAGGGAATAAACTAGGGAAACAATAATGCGGCTGAAGATCCGGAGCGAGGCCGCAAAACGGGCGCTTTCTACCGTCATTAAATTAGCCAGATATCCAGTCTTTTGTTCCAAATAAAATTCATATCGGGCCTGCTCTAATCCCCGAGCAAGAGAACTTTGGAGAGAGTGGCGAACCAAGGCGATGGTACGAATGGTCCAATAATTTTGGGCAAAAGAAACTAACGCCTTAAAGATAAAAATCGCCGAGATTATCAACGCTAGGCTTGCAAAAGAAGTGCTAAATCCGAGATTAGAGATTGTGGCCAAGACTTTTTGGGATATGGGGTTATTGAGATCTTCACCCAGGGAAAGTTGTAGAAGTGGGAGCAACGTGACTACCCCCAAAAGCTCCATAAACGTTCCGATGAATATTAGAAATATTAAAAGAGCTAATCGCCATTGAGCAAACCTTATGAATAGCCCCATATAACTAAAGAAAATAGAGTTAGAGTTCGTTTCTAAGGCCAATTGGGTTTACCTAGTTAGTTGGTCTAACAATTTGGGAAATTGCCTTCTCATAAAATCTATGACCACCCTTTTTCGGTTCTTTTTTATAAATGTATCTACCCCTTCATATCTGGTGCATGTTTGGCACACCTTCGGTAATTTTCCGGCGCGCCATTCTGTCCTGTATCGTCTAAGTGCAGGACCGCGCCATATATCTTGAAGGGTGTGAGTATTAAGGTTGCCCACTTTTATTTCGCTCTCTAGGTCTACACAGACACAGGCGCCAACGTTCCCATCGGCGAGGACATGAAGACGCCGATAAAGCTCGAAGCATGGAGACACAATTTTTTCCTTCAGCGGCAAGGGCTCGTCCAGGAATGTTCCTTCAGGAACGTCATCTTTCTTTATGAGGCCTCCCCATGCGTCATAAATATCAAGATAATCAATGTTTTCTTCGCCAATTAGCTTAGCAATTTTTTTGTATGTTTTTGTGCCTTGCCATAGTTTGCGGCTTCCTTCTACTCTTAGGTGAAGAGTTATTCTAACGGGACTCTCCAGTTTTAAGTTAGCCTGAGATATATCAAGGATGTTTTGTACAACTCTCTCGTATTTATCATTCCCATAATACTTTAAGTACCCCTCCCGACTTCCTATGAATGTTGATATAGCCAAGCGACTCAGGCCGGATTTCAGTAATGTTTCACAGCCAAATTTTTGAATTAGAATAGCATTGGTGTAGAGGAAGATATCACCAATTCGGGCTTGTGAGCGGGCATACTGTATCTTTTTCACTAAGTCCCGGTCTACGAGGGGGTCTCCTACTGTTGGGGTAAAATTCAGATTTCCGCCACCACTATCAACAAAATCATCTACGGCCTTCTTGTATAGGTTCCAACTCATCTCGAGTTTTGGACGTTGCATGTAGCGATATCCGCAGAAAGAACAATTAGCGTTGCACAAGTTTGTGGTTTCGACGCCAAAGTTAATAAATGTGTGTTCCATTAAACGGCGGAGAGCGAAAACTGGTAAAAAACTAGCGGCAACTTTAGCTATGCGAGAGCGGAGGCGTTGTCGTTGGTTTTGCATTATCAGAGAAACTTGGCGCACGTGATTACCTATTGGGCTATGTAGTTCTTATAAAAATCGGGCGGACAGCCCGTGTTATCTGATGTAGATTCAATTGCATTGCCCAAATCATCACGGGAAACCCTAAATCTTCCCCGATCATCTTGAGAGGCGCTTACGATTTTGCACCTTTTTAGTAAATCCGGTTTGGTTGTTTTATCAAAGGCGCGAATGGTTGTGTCGGCAAGAATAATATTGTGGTGGGAAGCGAGGGCATCGAAGAAGGCGCTGCCAGCGAAATCGAAGATTAGAAAATCTACCTCGTGGTCGAGCGGGTCAAAAAACCCGGTTATTACCCTATCAGAATAGGGCTCCAAGAGCGATCTATTGGGCATTATCCCTCTGGGGTGGAGTTTGGTGGTTATGCGATAGCCAAGTGACCGCAACTCCTTGAGAAGTGAGACTTGCCAGTCTAGGTACAAAACATCGGGTGGCTTTCGACTTGCGAAGTCCGCCAACGCCTCTCCCAGATAGCCGCCAGCCACATATAATGCCTGTCTTGTTTTTGAACCGTGCCGTCGTTTTTGGCCATTTTCATAAATATGTCGGTGTCGACTTGATCCATTAGAAAGAAATTTTATTGTATTTGCTTGTGGGGATCCAGCGATCTCCCGATTTGCAATTCGTTTTTTTATAGCGTGGGCTTCTCCTGTGCTATGGGTATAGTACTTGTCGCAATTTACTAGCTCGGCCACAGCCCACTCATTATCAACAAAAAAAGCCCGTTCGCCGCCGTGTGCGAAGCGAATGACTGGACGGGCATCCTGCTGGTACAAAAATGACGTAAGACGACCAAGGTGCTTTGGTGTGCCACTGAGCAATCGGAGTCCTAGTGCCCTTCGGCGGGTGGATCTACTGATAATTGTATAATCTAGCCCTGCTTTCCCTAAGTGATAGTGTATTAAAAGATTCCCCAATTGTTTCAGCCGCTTCAGTAATAACGCTTTCACGGGCAGGTTTTCGGATACTAAAGAATTAAAAGTCTCTGTCAGACAGATAGTAAGATCATTAAACTTTGTTCTGCCTTGGCTAGGCTCTCTCCAACTAAATAGGTTGGCCGGCCAGTCAACTTGGCGACCCGGGTGCAATGTGAGATAGTCGCTAAGCAGGTAATTCCGATTAAGAATATCGTCGTGCTTAGCCACAGCAATTGCTTGTCCATGTGTAATCCATCGTTTGGCTGTTTTCTTTATCCGTGGCCAAATTGTACTATCAGGCGGGTGGTGCCAGACCCGAATCCTAGAAAGATTGTTTAGGGTGTTACCCGTATCTAGGAAGGCTAATAAAGGACTTTCCCTTGGGCTATAGCGCGGTGTTGGGTTGTTATTAAGGTCTAACCCAAGTCTGCAAATGAAAGCAAGGTCGGTTATTATATCGTAGGCTTTTGCATCTCCCAGGATGCGGGGAAGAGTACTCTTCTGAAACTGAAGAATGGCCTGAAGAACGCGAGTAGTAATGGCATTAGATATGGCGCTATAGTCGTGGTAGTTGGTATGCCACGATAACTCATTTAGGGCCGCAGTTCCGTCTCCTAAGCTAGCTATATCAAGTGGGGTTGAGGACGAAACTTTATCCATTTCAATCTGGTTTCTTGCAGCGCAAAAATATTTTTATGTTAAGCGCAATTTCCTTAGCGACAGAGTGAGCATCCCTTTGATCAATGTGAATTACTTTAAGGAATGCATTATTCTTTTTTGTAGTTTCAAGTAGTAGTGTTTGGTAGCGATTTATTTCATTTTCCTCCAATTCTTGTTTACGATCGTATATGTTTTTGGGTGTGTCAATGAGTATGAAGCTCATGGCGGGCTGTGGTGTCAATCGGCAAAATATTGCTACGGCGCAAATATGGTACCAGGGGCGCTTGCGGATTTTTAGGTCGGTCAAACGATCATATATATAACGATCGGCAAGCGCTATTTGTCCCGATTCGGAGATATCAAAAAGCTTAGAAAAAATCGATGTAGCATAAGTATATTCATCTATAAGTGCACGGAGGAGATATCGGACTGCGCTTGGTAAAAGATGCCAACAGGTACGGAGAACGCCCTTGCTGTTATATGGTCGTATCCTCTCAGGGTTGTTGCGCATCTTGTCGAGACGATGGTGAAAGCCCGTGGCGGGGATCCCCTCTTCCTGAAGTATATTGAGTGCTATACCTAGGGAGGTACTTTTGCCAACGCCATGCGCCCCTGAAACAACAAAAAAATGCTGGGACAAGGAGTTAGTAGATGGGAAAGTGGCCTGGCGTTTCAGCCGCAGGCCGTGCCTAGTGTCGGTCCAGCATTGTTTTACAGCGTTTAATTGTCTGATTAAGCTCTGCTTCGGGTAAAGGTAAAACTCCGATAATTTGCGGGCTGCAATTGGTCTTCGCCACCCAACTGCGATTATAGATTTGAGGTATATTCCTGTATGGTTTCCCAGTGTGGTTGAGCGAATTGTCTCCAGTTCACTTTTGGTTAATAGGTGCTCCCAAGTGCCACCTGGGGTGTAGAAACCTCGAGACTTCTCAAATCGGAAGTGTGGAGTAAAGTCAAAGTTTGAATAAAAATCTATTTTATCACTTTGAAAAAAATTAGCGGCGTTGCGTAATTCTTGATCATTTTTCTCACAAAGTAAATCAAGTGACATCGTGATTACATCATTGGGATTTGTTCGAGATAAATTGCGGGACACTTGCTGCGAAAGAGCTAAGAGGCCTAATATATTGCGGAAACGTGTATGTCGATCGCTGGGAGGCTGTGGCCAAGTTCGCCAGTACATGGCTGCGGCAACAGCTGATTCTGGCTGCCTTTGCATTACAGCTAATCTTAAATTAGGAATCTTTGAACGATATAATGTGTAGCGAAATTCGGGATGAAGATCAAAGGCTGCCCAGGTACGCTTATCATGTGAAAGTGCTATTTGTTGTAATATCCAGCTTAAAAGCGACACTTGGTTGTCTATTGTTTTTGGGACGTCGTTAAGCAGCTGACGGCCATGACTATTGATAAATTCGGCCGGAGTTTTTATTGCACTGCGGGAACCATCTATATACCGAGGGCGGTTGATGTACTCTTCAACTATTTTGTGTAGCTGCTGTTCGAAAAATAGAAACACGCGTTTGTCATATACATGAAAGACGGCCTCTAGCGGAAACCCAAATACTGGGCCTCGACTATTAAACAAAGCATCAGCAAGTAAGGTCTTCCCAGATCTTCCGGCACCTCCTATAAGTGTAGGTCCCAGCGTTTGAGGTTTATCCGGTTTAATGATTTCCCCCGAGTGTTTGGCAGAATAACGATTATGTAATCTGATAGTGTTAATTAAGAGTGAGTTTTTATTTTGTGGAGCACCCTTCGTTGAGAAGGAAAGAGTTCATTAAGGCTTCGCAAAAAGTTAAATCGGAGGGTTCATCAATTTGAAAACTTTTCCAGAGTTCCATTTCCCATATGCCTATTTTACCACCTAGGCGGTTATTGTGGCTTTGGATGCAGTCCGGTGTGAAGATCCAAAAAGAACCGTTTTCTAGGAATTGGTCCGGCTTTTCTTGTCGCCGGCCACGGTTTTTGTAATCATAGGTATAACTAGAAAGTTGGCCGTCAGCGGACGGCTTCCAGATGTTGAAATCGGTAACCAAGCTTGCTGAGAACAACGAGTCTAAGTTTTGCTCAATGAAGTGTTGAATAGCTCCATCAAAGTCCACGCTGCTTCGGACGGGAGACGTGCATTGTGGTCCTACAATTAACTTTACCGAGCGGCCTGTTTCTTGAATATATTTGAGGGCATGTAACCAACCACTTTCCGATGAAGCTGTATCACCAGATATGTGGGAAGGGCGTGGAATTACCTCCGCACCATACTCCTTAGCAACGTTAAGGATATTGGTATCGTCGGAACTCACCCAAACGCTGTCGATATGTTGTGCGTCAAGAGAGTGTTCAATGGTCCACGCAACCAGTGGTTTCCCGCAGAACGTGGCTATATTTTTTCCAGGAATACCTTGGGATCCGCCTCTGGCAAGAATTATAGCGATATTTTCAGCCATTTTCATAACACCTTATTTGGGAAAACGACGATATGGGTTAGCCAGGGACATTTTTTCGGAGCTTCTCACGGGCGGATTGTTCTGATTCTTGTAGAGTTTTCTCGCCATTCCCAAGCACTTTGGGAAATACCCTCACGGCTGATGTAAAGCTTCGCAGTGCTTTTGTTTCTATAGATGCGGCTTGATCAGAGCCATACATAGTTCTGTCCAATGTCACATGCCTTTCAAGGGAAGTAGCCCCTAATGCGAGGGCAGCGATGCAAACGGTGACTAGACTTGTTTCGTGACCAGAATATCCCACCGGAACGCCATAACGGCTTTTGAGTGCTGGGATCATTCGCAAATTAGCCTCTTCCACATTCATGGGATAAGTCGAATTACAGTGCATGAGTTCAAAGGGGCATTGGGCTTTACGAAAAAGACCCACAACTTGATCTATTTCCTCCAGAGTGGACATTCCAGTTGATATAAATGTCCGTTTTCCTTGTGCCGCTATGTCCCTGATTAGAGGGATATGCCCTAACATTGGAGAAGCTACTTTGTGAAAAGGCGGGTCAAATTCTTGGAGGAACTGTAAGCTTTCTTGATCCCAACAGGATGCAGACCACGATATATTTTTACTCTGGCAATAGGCGTCTATTGTCTTGTATTCCTGCAACCCAAATTCCAGACCTTCCTTCTGCTCACGCTGTGTATTTCCCCACGGGCTCTCTCTGTGGCTGTCCAAGTACTCTTCTGTATAAACAGCATTGATAGTGCGCTTTTGGAATTTTACGGCGTCGAAACCAGCGTCGGACGCTGCATCTATCATCTGTTTAGCGAGTTCCAATGAACCATTGTGGTTAATACCAACTTCAGCAATCAGAAAAATTGGTGTCTCTGAAAATTCTGATGACACGAATAATCTCCTTATATGTTACACTAGATGTGTCCGCCGATTTATAAATCATGTTGTGGTAGCAATAACTGTTCGTCTATGAGACGATTTTTCAATGCAGTGGGAATAGTTTTACTGTAGGTGGGCCTTCTTAAAAAGAAAGTGCGGTGGTTAGCCGCGTGGGAATTGTTTGCTCCGTATGACATATAAATTGCGTACTTAGAAAGGGGTCCATGAAGATTTCCTCCAGCATGCATTACTCTTTGGTCAAAGATAAGACAATCCCCCGGGTGTGTTTTCAGGCGAACGTAAGGCCGGCTAAGAAATATATGTGGGCAGGCGCCATTCACATTTCGGCGACGAGCGAACGAACGCAACTTGTTCCAAAACACATATTCCCGGCGGTTTATTGAGCTTTCTTGTCGATGACTGCCCGGCAACACTAGGAGTGAAGACCCGCTATTTGAGTAATCAGACAAGTAAATAGCGACGCGGACCACGCCGTAAGTCTCTGCATTCTCTTGCCAATCTGAACCACAGCCAAACTCTCTATATGCATTATCCCGATGCCATCTTCCTCCGGGAAGATTTATATGAATGTCAGAATGTTGAGTGTATCTGATATCGTTTCCCACCAGATGTCGCACGGTTACTAGGAGCTTTGAGTTAAAAATCAGGGGCCACAACTTACTATTTTTTGTTACACCATCGGCGATCGTCTGAGTCTGCTTGTGAGTTGACGGTAGTTTGTAGCTACCCTTAGGAAGGTCCATTATATCATCTATAATTGAGAGATAGTTGCTGACTTCATGTGTGGCTAAAAAGCCTTTCATAAGGAAGAAACCATCTCTCTTAAAAGCTTCTTTGGTTTCTGGGATAAGTGAAGACAAATTTCTGTTATGTTCCATATTTTATAGGCTACTAGTAATTGTTGGGTCTAGTTCTCAACATGAATTTTTGTCTGTCGTTGGGCAAACTTCCTTAATGAAAATAATCCGCATGTAGTTAGGATTACTAATATAGGAGTCAGTGGCATCCCGTACCGTGGATTTCCAAAAGGGCCGTTCAGAGCAAGAAAGTAGACAGCTATGCATAGTAATATAAGGACATAGGGCCGATATGATGCGTTGCTAATCCCCGTTACTACTCCTAAGCACTGCACAACAAAAGTTGTAAGTGCAACTGTCTGGGCTACCAGCCAGATAATTAAAAATTTATCTGTTTTAACAGTATTGAGGAAATTGGCAGCTTTAGTTTTTAGGTTTTTACCAGATACAGATGAGAAATAGGGAGGATCCCATCGCATCTGGTGACCTGTTTCATAAAGGCCGGTTTGGACCGAGGAGCGAAATGTGGCCGCAGCTGTTCCCAAAAAGATGGTAGATATGGGGATGTCTTTAAGAAACTCAAACGCAACAGACTTGCGGATTTGGTCAACGATAACAGGGTTCCGGCCATCATCCTCAGTGAGCTGTGCTAATTGGTCAGCAAGGTGGCGGTGCATTCTGCTTTCGGTATCTAAGGAAACGCAGGCTGGGCAGAGTCGCAGAAATTGATCAACTACATCAAGGGCGTGATTCCCAGTTTGCGTCGTTACAACACCGGTCCCATAATCGCTGTTAATACTAATAATGCGAGGAATTAATACTAGGATCATGCATAGGGAAGGGATAGAAGCCAACATAAGGGCCCGCGGCCATTTAACTCGGGCTACAGTTACCAATAGATAGGTCACCAGTGGTACAAGAGGGTATGGAAACAAAAGAAGCATTGGACGGGTCAGCAGGGCACAACTAAACGCAACCCCGGCTAAAGTGAGGAAAATAACAGGGCGATTCCTTTTTGGGGCCCACATACACGCACATAACCCCCAACAGAAAAACGCAGTAAAAATTGTATCTGAGAGCACAAACGAGGAATAGATGATTAGGGTCATCCAAGCACACCCTAGGAGTGCTGCGGGTAAGGCCCAACGCTTATCAATAGCGGCGGCGGCTAGGGCAATCGCAATTACCGTAGATCCATCAATGAAAGCCTGAGCTACCCCTACAATCCAAAGGTTGTCTGCTCCTCCCAGCCCGAGTATTCCAGCTAGAAAGTATGGGTAGATCGGCATGCGAGCTGTGTCAGGGATCCAAATTCCGTAATGAAGGTAAACGATTTCCCCATGTTCCAGGAGGCTCAGTGCTCGTTTGATAAACTTGCCCGAGTCACTTCCATTCGCAAAATCACCACCGAGGAACGCTACCAGGGCAACATAGGTAAGCCGTATAAGTACCGCTACACAATACAACGTTGCCGCTTGCTGTTTATTCATTAACTGATCTCAGTGTTCATCTCCACCAGAATTTGACTATCGCCAGTCGGGCAGCTCTTAGTATTATTTGGGGGCGGGCTTTTTCACAAAAATTGTGACAAGGAGCGGGAATACAGGTTATGTGATCCGGGCGATGAGGCGCTGTTCCATGGTTAAATTCTGTATTATGGCGGGGTGCAAGGTCGGGACAGGATTAAGCTTTGCTGATAAGGGGTCGGCAGCACGAAACGAGAAGTTCCACGTGTCTCTCCGTGGGCCATTATTGCGATTGGCGCGGTGAGCACCATTTGTATCAATGATTGCGATAGATCCGGCCGGCCCGCTACACAACATGGTTTGTGCGTTTGCAGGCATGGCATCTTTGTCTAGTCTCGAGTTCACTAGGTCGTAATGATATTTCTTGTGACTACCAGATATGTACTTGGTGCACTGCCCATCCTTCGGAACATCGGTTAGGAATATGAATACCCGCACTTGTTTACGTTTGCCATCGTGATGCCATTGGTTGGAACCCCTATCCTCTAACTGCGCGGGCTCATAACGGGTGCCACCTGTGCCATTTAGGACGACTGGCCGGCCCCAATAATATTGGACGAGCCGCAGCATGTTGGGTTCAAATAGTATTTTCCCAAAGACGGCCGTCTCATTAAATCGTGATGTGGAAATATGAATACTATTTTCTTTTTGGGCNTGTGCGTTGGGTGGGTTAGTTNTCACTAGTCGCTCAAACTCCATACGCATTTCTGAAAGGCATTCTTGCCCAAAGAAGTTTGGGATCACAACTATCCCCCTTTCACATAAGGCCGTAGCATATTCCAGGAAGTCGGGAAGGCTGGACGCCTTTGCAATATTACGCCGATATAGGGGGCTGGGCCTCTCATAAAAATACCTGTCGTAGTCAGAGAGCATACGCCGGTAGATCAAGCGGGGGAACGCGGTCAAAAAGTTTGGGGCGGCTCTCTTAAATTTCATAGTTATTTTATTTTCTACTTCCATCGGATTGGCGCAACCTAAAAATATCCTTCCTTAAGNCCAGGGTTGTGTTGNGTGTTCAAGGTACTGTTAAAAAGTGAGAGCCNTTCAGCTAAAATGGAGAAGGATCAACTGCCACAACTTGGCCACTAGCACCCCAGGGGCGTAAAAAATGCTGGTCCTTTTTGTATTTTGGTTGGACCCCTTCGAGGCAAGCAAATACCAACGGAAAGGTGTTAATTGGGGATATTGAGTTGTAGAAAGAGCTTTTGCAAGAATGTGGTAATCGGATAGCATTTAAAATAGCCAATCTCCTAAATGGCTCACTGCCTTGGGTGACTTTATTGGGATCGGGTGTATGCTCGCCTGGAAGCCGGAACTTAAAACCGTGATCTCCTTGGATAATAATAATCGGGTCAGTCTTGTCCGTTGTTTGTATATAGCTTATCGCTTCTACTAGCGATTGGTTGGTGCAGATGGTGTCTATCCGAAACTGATTGGGGTCATATGCTAACTCGCGGATATTAACGGGCTTAGTCACCCCTTCAATTCGTTGGCAGTCGGCGGTGAATCTGGGGGGTGCATGGGGAGATAAAATGTGGGCAAATAGGAAAAAAGGCTGTTCGCGAGAGGGTTTTATATTGGCTACGATGTCATCGATGAAAATGTGATCGTACCGAAATGCATTCTCGAAAAGCCGCCGAAAAACACGAAACAGGGGAGTTAACTGAAGAAGGCTAACCTGTGCCTCATTCAGCGGTATTCGCCCGCTGGGTCGGGCGCGAATGCAGCGGTGCTCGTTTCCACCACATTGGGTTTTTGCGCTTCCTCCATACGGTGCATGTATGTAGCGATAACCAAGGGAGGAAAATTTTTCAACAACCGGATTAAAGCCTGAAAGTATGGCGACTTGAAAGGACGATTCGGGGCGTGAGGATTCGGGGAGTTGTTGGTAGTGTGTAGTCAAAGTGGATGTCAACGATAGCGTTGTATTGTCATAATTTGAATATGCGAAATCTGCNATCTCAAAGTCATTGGCCACAAGAAAGTCTGTAAAAGAACTATTATCGTGAGCAAAATAGCGTTTTAGGCTGTCGCCCCGGACATAACCATCCAGGAGAAACCAGTATACGTTTCGTAGGGGAAGGTGCCCTTCTATCTTATTCACTATGACTGTTTGGGGTATTGAACGGGTAGCTTTCAGTGCTTCAAATGCTAATTGCATTGATGGACCAATTATTAGTGCGAGGGCAACAGCGAAGGTGACCGNGCTGGCCGCAGGTTTTCTTGATAAAGTCCAACTTAGCCAACTAACCAAGCAAAATATGATGCCCCATGTAACTAACCAGGTTGTTCCTCTTTGGATACCCACAAGTATTAATAGGTGGGCTATTACACCAAAACTAAAAAATGTGGCACTTAGAAATCCGAAGACGATAAACCATCGACGGATCGGGATCTGCTGTAGCAACTGTGATAAAATTAATATTACTCCTAAAACACAGGCCTGATATGTGGCCCAAGGGGCGACAACATCCTGAAGTCTTAGGGCTTCCGTGGTATTGCTTGCCAAAAAAGAGACAAAGGGCCATCCCACTAGAAACACAAACGCTACTAGGCTAAGCAAATTATATAACCGACCCTTATTAAATTGGCTGCACATTGTAAATGTTTACTAGATATTAAAGTCCAGTGAAGTTAATGGGGGTATCCATGGTTTGCTAGACATCTGTCTATTAGCTTGGACAATTTATTGTTTTCTGCACCATACACTTTATCAATAAGCCCAACGTCGTCAAAGTTTCTGTAGCGGAGAGGTCTGCCCCGAAATGCCGAGTACTTTCGAGAGATGTATTCAGCCATCTCGACGAATATATGGTCGTGTCCCGGTCGGTGGATTTCAGGAATTATTGCATTTTTCCTTTGTCTCATTAACAGGCGGTTAAGTACGAGCATGGAGTCAATTACAAGGTCACTGCGTTGTGGGTTCATGGGTGGTAGATTAGCTACTTCTTGAAC
Organism: Rhodospirillaceae bacterium; assembly: GCA_002728255.1. Lineage (NCBI taxonomy): Bacteria > Pseudomonadati > Pseudomonadota > Alphaproteobacteria > Rhodospirillales > Rhodospirillaceae > Rhodospirillaceae bacterium. The sequence continues at coordinate 40,228 of PBWV01000001.1, forward strand.
AACGTGATCTGGAAGGCCATCTGCAGGCAGCCCTATAAAGTTCCGGAGCTCCATCAAAAGCTTAAACGGATCCTTTTGGAGATCCTCGAAGAGATAGACGCAAACACGTCCATCAAATTTGTCAAAGAAGGGTTGCAGCACGGAAAGGTAATGCCATTTGGTTTCTGTAACCCTTTTAAGGTAAGCAGAGAAACTTAGGCGACCCCCATTAGTGACATATTGCCCGTAGTGGGATGCTAGTAGAGAGCGTTGAGACCGTATGCCGACGCAGATTTTCGCCTGGGGAAAAGCGGTTGAAAGCCTTGAAGCCAGATCGGGGATTTCCTGTCCCATAAGGCCATCCTCAAGGCGCTGTCGCAGGATAAATGGACCCTTAGATATTGCAATTCGCTCAATGAGCTCCGAAAGTGGCTGATTGAACAGGTTGGTCTGCACACATTCGTAGTAGCTAGTTAGGAAATGGTTCCAAATCCACTTGCTTGCTGTCTTGTGGTAGCCAAGGTAGACGGTGACCGGGTGTGTTGTGGAGACTGGCATATGCGTATTGCCCGTTTTCAAAGTTATTTCACAATCACCATGAATAGTATGCTTTCTGATGGGGTATTATTCTTCTATGTATCATTTGGTACAGCACAGGTGCCGATGTAATTACTCAGGCGGCGTAGTCGATAATATAGAACGGTTTTCTTTTATATTGGAAAGCACGGCATCTAAATGCATGGGGTATTTATGATATTTGTAATGATAATTGAAGTTTGGGTGTAGGGGTTCCTGGAGACGAATTTTATAGAATGATAGGCGATCCCAAAGCCTCATGATAGAAGCAGGTATTCGGAAGGGCGATCTAGCTCCTTTTCTTTGCGCAATTGCAGAAATCTGTTCAGCCGCTGCCATCGTAGCTGATTGGTGGCAAGACCACGAGTGAAACTCATCTAAGTGTTTCTCAATTTCTGGGACAGGAGCGACGGGCTGGAGTTCACCTTTAATCAATTCCATCGCGTCGTCGTAGTTCTGTGGAGTATGACTCACCTTCTGTGCTAGTGAGGAATTAGGGTATATTCGCCGAATTTGCTCCTCATTTCCTGCGAGGGGATCTACGTTGATTATGGGAACCCCAAGCACATACGCCTCGTAGAAGCTCTGAGAGGATGGTGCTACGATTACATCTTGGCGTGCGACCCAGGCTGCAACATCAAGTGAATCATCGACCTCTACACGTCCTGCAAAAAATCCTTCTTTGAGAAAAGAGTAGCCCTCAGGGGCTTCTAAGGGATGAGGCCTTACACTAATTTGGTAATCAGTTTCAGTTATGATTCGGCGAATAAGGGTGATCATGCAAAAGAAATTTTCAACTTGCGACATCACACCATCGAGTTTCTCCGGTAGCTGCATAGAAAAAATAGCGGGGACGGCATTGTAGCGGTTGAGAATGTGAAACCGGCCTATGAAGCCAATGGTCTTGGCCTCATCGCCGTGTGGCAACCTAGGTTTTTGGATGTATTTGGCAAGGTCGAGACGAGGGTTGCCGCAGACAAATAATTTAGAATGATCAGNTTCGGGCAGCAGTTCACGAAAAAAATCCTCCGTCGCTTTTCCCCATAATAAATATTTTTCAACCCTTTCGTAAGTGCCGGGGGAGTTAACTAAATGGATGGCATCGCAATGTTTTTTCGCATTCGCGCCTTCGCCAGGCAACATCACTATTGAGGCGTTGGGNGCTAGCTGAGCACATCGGTCTATTTGTCCCACAGTGTTGACCACAGCAATATCTGGGCTCCAAAATTTCATTGTTCTGACAAAATCCCGGCCACTAGCCACAATCACATCGCAGCCCAGGCTTTCCAGTTGTCTAGCAAGTAAAAGAGCGGTTGCCGCATCCCGACGGAGTGTAAAAGCCCGGATAATGATACGTGGGCGTAAGTTCAGCATGTATATCTTCTTGTATGGTGTTTTTTTAAGGTCTGAGAATATTGAATNTGTAGGAAAGAGAACAAGTCTTGGGCGCAACGCTGCACCGAATCGAGGAGGTCTGACAATGGTTATTCATAGTGCNGTGTTTGTTGCTCTTTCAGTACCAGATCCTGCTAATGGTGCCAATATTAACTGAAGGTACTATCGTTTCTCATTGAAAAGGAAATCCAGGGATGAAGTTAATTCCAGCCTCAAAATGAATGCTCTCCGGAGCAATGCCCAGTTGTAAGATTTTGTGATACCGTCCAGGCGCTGAGATCCTGGCGTTGGCACTCCGCAGTATACCAAATGTATCTGGCCTCATCCGATTCTGGTTCCCCAAATTCGGCCGTGACATTGACGATTACACTTCCGCGGGCAGGAAGTTCTTTTTCAGTGGTGTGAATTTTCCCAGCCTTATCATAGTAGGTGATCTTGAGAGTGTGTGAGGCGCCATTTGGTCTGCGAAAGACAAAACCCAGCCATGTTTTGTAGTCACGTCCCACTAGCAACTGTCCCCAAGATAGTTTGTTGGCGGCGTTCCAGGATTTATGTGACTCGTTGGTTAACGAAGTATTTATCGAGCATCCCAGTCCCTTATCCCGATAAATCATTTGGTGATTTATTCTTGTTGGCAATTTTTCTAGTTCAGACTGGGCCCATAGACAAAACGACGCCACGTCACTTAGTTTATACCCCTGGTTGGTGATTACCTCGTTGACCGATGCCTCCAGAATTTCTCCTCCTGGGCTGCTTATTTCCCCCACCGGAAGCTTGGCGAGGGTTTGCCCCTCTTTATTGTGTATGGAAATAAACATTCTTAGGTTGCTTGGGGTCATTATGGGATACACGCGGATGCTATTATCCAAAGACTTTATGAATGGATATACTGCATATGCCTCGTGCTGGTCCTTCCAATAGTCAAGCACCTCAGTACTATCATAGTATGAATGATTGGCGGTAAAGGCGCCATCGTTGCGGAGAATGCCTGCTATCAANCGATCAAAGAAAAGCGGTTGTTTAGGCTGTTTAATTTTAAGGGTGGCCGCTCCGTTNCTGATGTTAACATTAGGGAATATGTCTTTTAGTATAAAGAGACGACTGCTTAATCTNGGGAGGTTAACAGAAATTTCTTTATTTATGGTTTCAGCATTTGTCTGTAACTCAATATNCAAGACATTTTGGACAGGCAGAATGCCTGTGGCAAAAATAAAAAATGTACTTCCATCATCGTTTATTTGCACGTCGATAGCACTTTCTTGCACATCACGAGCATTGATTTGATCGTTTTCAAAAACGTCGTTTAAGATTCTATTATTTACATGAACTGTGTTGTGAAACCCTTGACCTCTATGGTTGATCATTACTGCGGGAAAGGGAATAAATAAATTTTCCGCTGCAAAGAATTCAACGAGATAATTGCTAGCGTGGCCTGAAAACTCTTTGCTGAGATTGAACTCATAAACCCGAGGTTCCGTAATAGGGTAGAGTACTGACTTAATCCGCCCACCCTCTGGATCTATCCCGGTGATTCGGCATCCCACGTTTTTGTAGTTTCTCTTAAGGAAAAAGTGATTAAGAAAGGTGATCTCTGCCGTGGTTTCCGGCATTTCTGTGACTAAGAGNGATGAGCGGTGGACAGTATTCTCGCTGGGATTCGCGTGATAGGCGCTTTTTTCGTCAAAAAGCTTANTCATGGNTTTCATTTTTTGAAACTCTCAATACGATTCTTTGATGATATACGCTGTTGGTGATGGACCAAGGTCTAAAATGCGCAATTTGGGAGGAGCTTCCAAGGTTTTAAGAAAGTCATCAACTGCATTAGATTCTCCCCAATTGTATTCTCCGTATTCGTCAAATGCTATAACTCCTCCAAGGACGACACGGGGCCATATATTTTGAAGAGTGGCAATTGTTGGTTCGTAAATATCGAGGTCGCAGTGGACCAGCCTGCTGCGCAGGCCAGGCTTTGAATCAAGTAACTGCGGAAGTGTTTTAACAATATCTCCTTTTACTAATTCTAGTCGTTTTTGGAGCCCAAGCCGCTTGATGGCCTCTTCAATATGAGCGTACGCTTTCGGATCAAAATTTGCAGCGTGTCTTTCAGCTTCTCTTTTTTCATAATCATGCGGGTCAGGAAATGTCGCTTCAAAAGTGTCAAAAGCGTATACCCTGCTGCGGGAGTGTGGATTAAAAATTTCAATCATGTGGGCAAACTCTAAAGAACTTGAGCCNTTAAAAACACCTGCATCGAGTATATCGCCCGGTAGTTGTGCAACCATTCTTATTAATTCGGCACGAGCAATAATTTTTTGAAACCTGTGTGTATCACAATGGTAATGGAAGTCGATAAAGGTATCCCACATTTTTTGTCGTTGGTCACCGGTTTGGAACATCTGGGCGTTTCCTTCTTCGAGAGTATTTAAATTCGTCTGCAAAAACGTTACTAAAGGGGGTCCGAATGTTAATGAGATATGTCCAAATTATTATTTGGGGGAGGCCGCAGAATTGGGGTTAAAATCAATTAGTGACTGCGCGCGCCGTCCAAGAGACGCTGCCTCCACTAGCAACATTGAAGTGATGCCAAAAACNGAGTCTGCCGCTAATATTGCCTCCGCGCTGGTGCCTTCACGACTGATAATTACACGAGGCAACTGGTCGGATTTCATTCCAGAAAATTTTTCCAGATATTCGCGAGGGTGCGGGCGTACAACTATTACCGTAGGGTTCTTTGAGGGTTCAACTACAATTGGGTCACGGCTCTCAACGCGTCTGATTAGTTCCCGTAGACAACTTAATTCATTTTTGTCACGGCTTTTTCCGAATTCCGCCATTTCACTTAGCGGCTCAGATGCAAATAATATTACGTTCGCATTTGGCCCCACTCCCCAGTAGTGACGTAGCTTAGCAATCTTTTCGGGTGAAATAGTTGCTGCTAGACGCTTGAATCTTTTTAAGTGTAAATGACCTANGACAATAATGTTTGAAGGTGGNATTCCGATTTTTATTAGGCTTTCACGAGACCCAGAGTTAATAACACCCAGAGTATCTGGTAAAATCATTGAGCCATTGGGCAGCCTAAAACGCTCATTTAAGTCTGACACAGCAGCGGGGTGTGTAACAGTAGTATCGTCTAAAAGCGCTAGAGTGTTAGCCCCATAGTAACTTGCCGCGGCCCAAAGTAGTTGGGGGGTGTGGTCGTCACGGTCCGATAAACCAGTTATTAAGCGCCGCACCTGGTGCCGCGAAAGGCTTGCTCTTGCTCTTTCCGGGCTATTAACACAATTCCAGTTTTCTGGCGAGAGTCCCTCGCCTCTCAGTTGGGAAAGCGCGGGGCCACTAGCTGCAAACTTAATTTGAGAGATAGAAAGATTTTTGGTAAGCCTTTTCAATAAGGTAGCCATCGGAGGGTTAAGGCTTTGTTGTTTTTGCTTTATTTCGTCCTCGAGAAGGTCTTTTAAAGCTAATATTTGATTAGCGCTACCAGGGTCACGTGCAAATAGCATTAATGAGCTGGGGCCACTTTCTTCCACAGCCACTCCTTTTCTACAAATCCAGCAATTTATGTCGCGCTCCGTAGACTTTGTGGAACGCATCCACAATACGATTCACGAGATGCTCAGATAAATCAAAAGCGCAAATTCCAAAGCCAACTTCTTCCGCTCTATGCATTCGTTCTGTGACAGGGCATGGATTTTGGCCCACAGTGGTTGCGGCAAGNTTTAATTTAGTGCGTGAACCGGACTTGCCGTTCTTATGGCTAAATATTGGAAGCCTATAAAGTGGGACGACATAGCCCTCATTTAATGGTACTCCCTCTGCCGCCATGGCCCTGACAAAAAGGTTGCGTGATACCCCCACAACCTCAGCATCAAATTTTAGTGGCCAAGCATAATAAACATGCCGGCAATTTTTTCGTACGACTGGTGGAGTCAAACCACCTAATTCTCCTAACCCTTCGGATAGTTGTGCTCCAAAGGCCTCGCGTTCAGAGATAATGTCGTCAGACCGCTGGAGTTGCGCTAAACCAACNGCGGCTGCCAACTCCCCCAGGCGATAGTTGAAACCGACAATGCTTGCTGTGTCTTTTATGCCAAAATAGTCGACTAGGTTCTCGCCNTGATTTCGGATTAGCTTAAGACGAATTGCGAGTTCTTCATTGTCCGTTGCGCATATACCACCCTCACCGGTCTGTATATGTTTGTGTCTGTTTAGGCTAAAAACTCCTATATGCCCAACAGTACCTGCTAGCCTTCCAAACTCTGACGCAAGTGGGGCTTGGGCGTTGTCTTCAATCAGGTATATTCCTTTACTGTCAGCCAAAGTTCGAAGTTGTGCTAGCTGCGCCGGATGTCCAAAAAGGTTAACCGCTATTATTGCGCGAGTTTTATCTGTAATTGCTTTCTCAGCTAGGCTTGGGTTTATACAGAAGGTGTCAGCTTCGATGTCCACAAACACAGGCCTGGCGCCGTAGACTAAGGGCGCCATAGCGGTGGCAGACATTGTGTAAGGGGGAACTAACACCTCATCTCCCGGCCCGATGCCAGAGGCCCCCATGGCGGCAAACAGACCAGAGGTGGCGGAGTTCATTGCTACTGTATAGGGTGTAGAGAATTTATCGGACCAAAGTGCCTCTAACTGCTTGACCTTAACACCGCCTTCAAAATCTGGGCCAGGGGCGCCTATGTAGCCAGAGAGGATGCCCCCATCCATTACTGACAAAACTGCTTCCCGTTCTAAGGACCCAATCCGATTGAATGGTTGGAGTGTCTCTTTAATTACTGGCTCGCCTCCAAAAATTGCTAATTGGCTCATTTTGGGTTTCCAGAATTGGAGGTAAAATCAATGATTTGTTGAATCACAGAAAGAGTTTCAACGGCACCCAAGCCGTCAGAGGCTAAGGCAGATTTATTAGTGATGGTTTGATAGAGGTTATCTACCATAGCTTCAAAGGAGCCACCTGGTCCAAAATCCTCCCAATTTCCTACACCTAGTGTTTTGATGTGTGGGGCATAGCGGTAGGGGATTATTCTTTGCCTTCTTACCTTGGTGCNCCAGTCCTCAAACCTAATAGCTCCTTGCTCGGTGATGAACTCCATTTCAAAGAAGCGGAACCTCCGACCATCACTGCCCATTAAGTGTATGGCAATGTCTTCCTCATTGGTTAGAATTACATCGACGGTGGGATCCTTTCTGGTAAAGTCGTGGCGAGTGTTTCCAACATATTTAACGTTTAACGGGCCCATAAGAGTACGGAGCATACTTATTATGTGACTTCCGGTATTAAGAATGCCTCGGCTATATCGGGCATGCACTGACACGATTTCTCCCCAACTACCATCACTCAGTTCGTTCGATATTTTCCTGAATCCACGATGCCAGAGACGAGTATAGGCAACAGCAATGGGTTTGCCTTTTTCTTCAAAGGCTGTGAGTATTTTTTTTGCATCGGCTAGGTTTTCTGTAAATGGCTTTTCGCATAGAACAAGCCTGACACTTGATTCAACTAGTTTCCAGAGTATTTGAGCATGGAGATCCGATGGCACGCAAACACTTGCGATGTCAAAAGTTTCACCCCCATCTAGTGCCTCCTCCACGGTCGGGTACACTAAAGGCACGTTCCAACTTTGTGCGAATGCGGTTGCCTGAGGTTGTTTGGTATCTACGCATGCTGTTATTTTGAAGCGATGATCGGCAGCATATGCGGCAGCATGAGAAAGTGCTTCTCCATTAAGGCTAGGGAGCCCTGTTCCACCGGCGATGTTTCCACAGCCTACTATCAGTACACGAAGAGGCACATTAGTCATTAAAATAGATCCTTTTTGCCTCTGGCTTGACGGCCTAGATATAGTATCTCGGCCATGGCGAGGTCTTCAGGATCGTTTATGTCAGCTGTTTTTGCTCGTTCCAGAACACAGGGAATGTATTCTGGGTATACAGGTTCATCGCTCTCTAGGATTTGATCTCTGGTAAAAAAAGCAAATGCACCGGCATCAAAATACTGGGTGGGACATTCCTGGGAGTGCTTAAATCGAAGCGAGGGTTGCGTAAACCGCAAGATATTATCTGATCCAATTATCATGGCTCTTTCAAGAGGCGCAGGAAAACTTGCTACCGAGAGCACTGGGAATTGACCGTGGGACTCGTCTAGCAACAATTGCCCTTTAATTAAATCCTTTGCCTCAAGCAGGGGGGCGGTGGCAACGATAAGGCAAATTTCATCAAAGATTGATCCATTTGTTTCATATTGTTTAATGACCCAGCGCAGTACAGCAGGGATCGAAACATTATTAGTTGCCATTTTGGAGGGACGGAGAAAGTCAACGGGATGGCCAGCTGCTTTAGCGATTGCTGCGTACCGAGGGCTGTCAGTGGAAACATGTATAGTATCGAAAAGCTCGGATTTGCTGGCGGCTGATAGGCTATAGCTAAGCATCGGTTTTCCGCAGAACTCGACTATATTCTTGTCTTTAATACGGCTGCTTCCACTTCGTGCCGGAATTATAGCAATACGACGCATTATTAATCAGAAGCAAAGTTCATTTGTTTGGCTAATAGCCGATTCAATTCTGTGGCGCATGCTTTCACCCGCGGAGCGCTTGTCTTGCCATCCAACCATAGATTGACTATGGAATCCTCATGACGGACGGCATGATGGAGGTCCGCGGCTTCTGGTTGGTGTGTAGGTCTAAACAATCGGTGCAGGGAAGGGTACCAATTACTTGCGTCGAAGCCAGCCTCCCNGAGTTTGGTGGTAATCGTAGCTTGGCAGTCTTCCGGGAGCCGCACATTAAAGCGCCAAGGAGCTGCCCCTTCATCCCAGCGCAACTTGATGATTTGCTTTTTATCAAGGAGCCTATCGTACAGGGCCGCTTTGTATCTCCTATCACAGAGAGTTTCTTGCAGTCCGTCAATGCCATCCATCATGGCTTGAGCGTGTAATGGATTAAAACGAGCCATAAACAATTTAGCAAATCTGCGGGGAAAGCTCTGAAGTTGGGTACATGCATCCGGGTTGACCTGAGTCTCACTGAGTATTCTGTAGTATTCTTTGCGGTACGCACTAGCCAATGCCCTAGTATTTTTGGGGTTGGTAAAAGGGAGCCGATTTTGAGCTGCTCGTACAACGTCAGCATACTCAGCGTGGTCCGTAACTAGGGCGCCTCCATAGCCGACATCCACCAACTTTGTATGTCCGAAACTTAAAATACTGCTTATTCCAAAGTTCCCAATTGGGGTGCCGTCTTTTGTAGTGGCACCCAAAGCCTGCGCCCCGTCCTCGATGATATCAACGTTGTAAGCCGTTGCCAGCTCACAGATCTGTTTCATTTCGGCAGGTTGGCCATATAGATGTGTCGGCACAGCTGCAACTATTTCCTGGTTTGAACTCAATAATGTTTCCAGGGCGTCGGGTGCCATATTTCCTGTCTCAGGATCAATATCACAGTAGATGGGTTGGTAGCCCGCACAAATTGCAGCAAAAATAGGGCTAGGACAAAGGATGGCTGGAAATGCAATAAATCCGGTTTTTCGTTGGAGACTAGAAAAGGCCAAGAACAAGGCGGCAGTTGCCCTAGAGGTAAGCACACAAAATTTTCTCTTAGTAAGGATGCAAAGGCGATCCTCCAGCTCTTCTATAATGGAGCTCATGATACCTTGNTAGGACGCAGGCAATGGTCGGAGAGAGTAACAAAACGGATGGGTCGGTTAAGACGAGCGCAATTTTCCATCACTGTTTGCAGGTTAGAGCGGAATGTCTTCAGGGAAAATGAAAGCAAGCCATGAGGACTAGGAGCAACTTCTTCCAATATTGTGCTTGGGTGGGTATCAGTGACAATATATGGCGCATCCGCCAAAAGTTTCTCCAACCCGGGCTTTAGGGCACGAGAGTGGAAGGAAAGGTCAAAATATCTCTTTCGGGGTCTTTCATCGTAGTCAGCCAGGACATCCAGCATAGTTAAAGGAATTTCGGCGAGTGTATGGGAAGGTGTGCCGGGAGTGCGATAATTTGAACGGGCGGGGCAATAGGCNTGGGTCGGGGTGGATGACCAATCAAAAAGGTAGTGATTGTCGGTTCTGCGTCGTCCAGGCATTGCGGAGGAGTCAACTTCAATTCCTAGGTCTTCAAGAATTTGCATAAGGGGGCCAGATCCATAGTTTCCTCCTATTCGGGTGGCCCGGGGACGCCAATTTCTTTGTGATAAAGCATTTTGGGCCTGAACAAGGACCTGCTTTAGTCGCTGGGCATTGGTTTCTTGTTGTGCTGTGCCGTTTTCTTCCTTATGCAAGTGAGGATGCCAGGCAATCTCATCGCCGGAGCTAAAAAGGTTACGCAACAAGGGATCAAATTCGTCTAGAATTTGGCCATAGTCCCCATAAATATTTTCTATCTGATTATCTACTCGGGGTAGCCAAGTAGCGCATGCTCTTCCCCCATAGGAATCCTTTATCCCAGAGAGAAAGTCGGCTATAGCTGGCACGCCATATTGTATCCCTCGCCAGCTGAGCCTTTGCGAGTTGTAGTTAGGTCCCATGCTAGGATCGAAATAGTCGGGATCTAAATCAAACGTAAGGGCAATGGGCAGTTCGGATTTGCTAGAGCATAGCTTACTAGGTGGTTTCGGCCGCCCTGTGTCCTTACTTTTGTTGGCTGCTTCGGGGGTTATTTCAAAACTGATGAGAGCCCCTGCACGGTTAATCCGTTGCCTCGCNTCCTCGTTTGTTTTTCCAACGCTAAGTATGTAACCCAGCCGATCACCATCGCTGACAGGGCTGGAGGTTTTTTCGCCAACCTTCACAAAGGCTTCGGCTTCCACACCCCTCTTGCTATTTGCTTCGGTGAAGCCGGAAAAATGCCGCACTACTCCTGGGCGACTTGGGAAAAACCTAATAATGGCCTTCTTTTGTGTTTGTGCAGANACCACGGCAGTCTGGCGACCAACAGCTTGAAGTGATGACGCAGTCACCACATCATAACCACTAACAAGGGGAACTAATTTGTCGAATACCATGAACCCGGCCCCGCGGCCGGCTGCTTCCACCAACGCCGGAGTAGTTGTCTTATCCCACATAATTTCCACGTGACCGGGCCCTTGAGTGTAGCCCAACGCCTCAAGAGCGCGAGTGGCAATGGTAGTTAGCGGTCTTAACTGAGCCCAACTATCATTCGGTGTGGCCAATTCATTGGCAACGGTGCCCCTAGTGCCGGGTATTTTTTCTTTAACTGTAACAGCAAGTACGTGAGTTCCTTTTTGATCGGCAAAGGTCTCCACTGTATACTCGTTGCCAGGTAGAATAGATTCAATTATAGCTCGGTGACTTAGTGAGTGGGCGAAAGCTGCTTGTAACGCAGCTTCTTGTTTTTCTCTAGAAGCCCTTGNTGCTAATCTTGTCACACCCCGGCTTCCGGCGGAGTCGATGGGTTTCACAATTACTTCCCCATTATACATCCTAATGGCATCGTAGCCTTCAGAGTAACTTGATATTTGGCGCCAGAAAGCGGGATTAGGTANCCCGGCTTTCTCCCAAGCATTCCGTTGCGCCACTTTATTAGTTAGGTTTTCTATGANTTCTGATCCTGGTCCAGGTAGGCTCAGGGTATCGCGAAGTTTGCCAACTGCACGAAGGCCGGCTTCCGTGGCAAAAGAAATCGCCCCAGAAATTACCAACTTCTTTTGTTGAACGACCTCCAATACCTCATCTGTATCCCGTATGTCGCAAACGATCCCGTGATCAGCTAATAGAAGCCCTGGANCCTTGGTGTCGCCATCAAGCGCTAGCACCTTAATCCCGCTTCGTTGAGCTGCAGAGATACCGGATAATTGCCATCGCCCAGCTCCAACAGAAACAAGCCATTCTTGGTTTCTCATTCTACTAGTTTCGCCTCCGACGTTGGCAAACTGTAGCTATCAGGAGCTTCAGCTTCCGATGATCTCGAGCTAATGCGTGTGAATTCATCAAGAGGTGGCTGGCTTGTATAGCCCATGACCTGGCGCTGGCGGGGGGTCAGAAGAGAATAAAAGCTAGCAGGCATGTTTTTGCTGAAATCAAAAGCTGGTTTCAGAAACCAGTGAGTATACGTTGAGAGGATACACCAACGAGTGTTGGTTGTCTGGTTCGGGCCCCCTCCATGCCATACGGCGCCATCCATAATAATTGCACTTCCTCGTGGCCCTGTGATGATAACTTCGGTATCTTTTTCAGATTCGTTTTGAGGAAATCCGGGTTTGGTGTGGGAACGGGGAACAATTCTAGTGGCCCCATTTTGCTTAGAAAAATCTTCCAGCATCCAAGTCACAACAACCATCAACGGGAATGTGCCCCCGGGGATTCGTGAATCAATATGGAGATGTTGTTGAGGTCCACCTATAATTGGGGTCCGCGCAGTGTTTTGTCGAAGAGTTATAGGCTCGTTTTTGTTGTGCAACCCTTGTCGTAAAAAGTTTTGAACAATATTAAATATTGGTTCTCGATCAATGAAGTTTAGAAATGCTCTATCCTTGTTATGAAGATTGTAGACAATTTTTTCATCTTCATGAAAATTCAGTCGGTGTTTGGCTGGAGCGTTGGCCGCATATTGAGGCGACAGGTTAGTGTGNAGCGACTCAAGAATACCAACGAGCTTGATACATTCCTCAGGGGATAAAATATTGTCAAGGACGATGTATCCCTCTCGGTTCAGAGATTCTATCGTAGCATTAATATTAGCCATGCATCTAGGTTACTTTAATCTAGTATGAGGTGATGCTGTTGCAAAAGTAAATGATCATTGGCGATCATTCGGCTCTAGGTCTTGCCAGTAGATAGGTGTGCCAGCTTTTATAGAAAGTTTTGTTACCATACCCAATACTTTGGAGAAATAGCGTTCACGAAGACCAAGAGCAGGCCGCCGAACGGTGACATTTTTGGTTGTAAGCTCCGCCCCTTCTTTAATGTCTTCGGCGGTGTAGAGGCCTTCACGGCGTCCAAATTCCTTTTCTGATGGCAGCATTTCCTTGCAGGCTACTCCTAGCCCTTCAAATATTGATTTTGATCCNGAAATCAAGCTTTTCAATTCCTCTGGTTCTAGAGCATAAAAATGATCGGGCCCCTTGCTAGAACGATCATGGGTAAAGTGCTTTTCAATCACATTGGCGCCACGGGCTACTGCTGCGAACGCTAGGGGTAGGCCTAAGGAGTGGTCTGAAAATCCTATAGGGCAGTCAAAGACGCTTTTGAATAAGTCCATTACTCGCAGGTGAGCGTGTTCTGGCGGAAGGGGGTACATGGCACCACATTGCAGTAGTGCAACCTCGAAATTATCCCGAGCTATAAACCGGGATACCGCTTCATGCACATCAATGAGATCNCACATCCCCGTTGATAGAAAGACAGGCTTGCCAGTTGCAGCAATAGTGTCCACTAGCTCCATATTCGTTGTTTCAGACGAGGCAATCTTATGGGCGCAGACATTGACAGATTCTAGAACGCTGACGGATTGCTTGTCAAAAGCCGAAGCAAGAAAGGTTATGCCTTGATCAGATGCATGGGTAGCTAGTATTGGAACCCAGTCGGGGTTAAGTTCCACAGCCTTGAATGCATCATGAGCTTCTCCTCCTTGGGGGAACAAGACATCTGCCCGGAACAACTGAAATTTTACGGCATTTGCCCCGGCTATTCTTGCTATATCTATCAATCTTCGGGCGGTATCCAAATTTTGGTCAAAATTAGAACCAGCCTCAGCAATAAAGTAGGGTGAAGCAGTGGAACCGATAGGGTAATCCCCAACTGCAAACTGTGTTTTCAATTGTTTGGGTTCAACCATTGATAAGACCCATAAGGCGCTTAATTCCATGTCCGTCAACAGCGGCTATGCCTGCCATGGCAAGCTTACATCGACGTTCCTTGCTCAGTATCAATTCTTCCACCACCTTAGCCACACTGTCAATGTTTGCCATGTCTAACCGCCCCGCATCGTAGCACGTCCCCATTCTCGTAAAAGGTAAATTGGCTTCCGCATGATTTGCGTCGATTGAAATTAAAACCGAGGGAGTTCCGCAAAAGGCGAGCTCGTATTTTGTTAACCCGCTCGCCGATAGAGCTAGATCTGCTGCCCATATCTCGTGTGCAAGTGTTCCAGGGGCACGAACTAGTGTTGTTGGGTATCCGACTTTATGAGCTGCTGAGGAAATCGATTGTGTTAGATCCCGACTGAAACTTGGCCCTATTACTATCCGGACCCGGGGATGTGTTGTCACCTTTGCCAACACCTTCATGAAAAATAGAGTAAGGTTGTGTGGATCACTGCCTCCAGCTGTAACTAGAATATTTTGAGCAATCGAAGGTTGCACAGTTGCTGTGGTTGACTTTTTCAGAAAGGTATCATCAAGGATCATATAATGCGGTCCACGGGCATCCATTTTAGCTCCCGGGAAAACCTTTTGTTTTTCAGCCCCCGCATATGGGATCATCAATGCATCCACCCTCATGGGTGACAATGCACTGAGGCAATCTCCTCCCTTCCCATCAATTAGCACACTCCTAATATTACTTTGGGATAAAACATCGACAATATTTGCGACTTCTTGATGGTGGGCGCGAGTGACTTGGTGGGAGAAGTCAAAAANAACCACCTTTGTTCCATCCATTATTTGCTGTGGCTTGAATCTCTTTTTAGGATCCACACAGCGAAAGGGAATGCCTTCTTCTTTGATCCGGGAACACACTTGTTGGTTGCTATATCCTAAGGCAATTTCAGGGGTGCCTCCCTGTCCACGAATTGCTTTCGCAATAGTTAGGCAACGTGCCACATGGCCAAGACCCAGCGATGCGCCCCCATCTGTGCGCAATACGTGAGTAGCTTTCATGACTGTTTATCAAGTTCTTCAGGCGTCCTCTCGGCATCAATAAATTCGATGTGGTATATGTCCACCCGCCGTAGAAGTATCCCTAAAGATCTGCTTGTTTTGTTACCGGCTAACATGAATTAGAATTTATTGACCGAGTTTCCAGGGGCATGTAGTGCGGAGATTTGGGAAGGTTTTGTAAAAATCCTGAGGGAATAGTCCGTACTCTAGAATATCATGGTACTCTTTACCAATCTGCGTATGCTTCCGCTTGGTTGCTTCAAGTGTTGCTCCCACGGATATGGTTTTTCCAGATGCCGCCTTGTTACCAGCCGCATTTCCCATGGTAAACTTTCTGATTTTAATAACCTGGAATCCAAAATGAATTATATGCTTCCAAACATCTTTGGCGTACCCCTGGCCCCAATATTCCTTTTCCCCAATTAATGTGGAGAGGTCTGCCAGTCCATTCACGCGGTCATAGTATTTGAGCTGTATGTTGCCAATATGTAAATTTTTAACCTTATCAAAGATTCCCAAAAGGAGGACGTCTTCGGATTGGTTGGCATCGTCCACATAGCGCCATACATCTTCTTGGTTAGACAGCTTTCCTAAGCGCTGGCTATAGGCATTTACCAAAGGGTCATTGAGCCATGCTAAATAGTTGGCGGACACATGGTTACATTTGAGAGGCTTCAATCGGCTTTTGTCGCACTCAACAACCAAATTCCAACCCCCGCACGATTCTAATAGCTTGTTGTGCTGGTTTTGGGTCATGGTTTTGGAAGGCCAGAGATCTGGCACAGAGTATTCACGACCCGTTCAACATTTTTCTTCCCCATTCCTACAAAAAGTGGCAGGGATAAGCAGCGTCTGTAATAAGCTTCTGTCCCTGGTAAATTTATGGGCCCGTAACGATCCTTGTAATACGGTTGCCATGGAACTGGGATATAGTGCACTTGGCTCCTTATGCCATTCGTCGAGAGAGCATCGATTAAGGATTTTCTCTCAATACCAAGCTGTGCAAAGTCTATCCTCACTGGGTAGAGATGCCATGCGGGTATACAGTAATCAATTGCTCTAAGCGGCTGTACCAGAGGTGAAAGGTGTTTGATAAGTCCGTTGTAATATACGACTAATCGTCGTCTTTCCCTGATGAAATGACCAAGTTTTTTAAGCTGACTGCGTCCAAGTGCACAGTGAAGACCGCTGGCTCTATAATTAAGGCCCGGTTCAGAAAGCTCATAATACCATGGATTAGGAGAGCCATCAGGACCAAAGGCTAACTCTTTTTGCATAAAACGTTGAGGATTGCGAGTTAGTCCATGATTTCTCAATTCCCGCAGGCGTTCAGCTAAAACATCTTCATTGGTCGTGACTGCCCCGCCCTCACCCATAGCTATNGTTTTGACCGGGTGGAATGAGAACGCTGCCATGGAGCTGTGTTGGCACCCGCCAATCATGAGAACATTCTCATCAACCTTATAGGAGGTGCCTAGGGCATGGCACGCATCCTCAATAACTGTTATTCCTTCTTTCTCAGCCATGCTACGTAGCGAAGGCGGTTTTTCGCATTGGCCCGCATAATGGACAGGCATAATACCTGATATTTCTCTGTCGCTACGTTGGCGGAGCGCTTCTACTGCGTGCTCAGCCGNCATTAATCCTGTGGTTGGATCTATATCTGCAAAAGATATCTCGGCTCCGACGTGGCGGACTGCATTTGCAGTTGCCACAAAGGTGTTAGCCGGCACTATGACGCTTGTTCCAGGGCCTATTCTGGCCGCAAAAAGTGCTAAATGGAGTGCCGCTGTTCCACTACTACAGCTAATGGCATGTTTTGCCCCAACAACCTTGGCCAGGTCCCTTTCAAAGTTTACTATTTCGGGGCCTTGGGTTAGCCAATCGCTTTTCAGCGTTGNAACCACGGCAGCAATGTCTTCATCATCGATGGTTTGGCGCCCGTAGGGAAGTTCCACAATGCTGACCTATTTTTTTGAGGTTATTCCCATGCTACCGCACACTGGGTGATGGGTGTTTGCCCCACCAGTCGGGCAATGCGCACCCTCCCCAGCCGAAGCACGCGTTCATCTGGTGAACATACACTTGTATCAAGAGTTAAGTCAATGATAGAACTTTGAAGAATGGTGAAATTCAGATGCTTTTTTCCTTAATAAAAACAATAGCTAAAGTGTNTTGAAAAGCTAAGGTTACCTCTAGGCCTTCCTANGTGGGTGGAGGGCGCCATGATTTTNTTTGCTCTCTCAGAGCATTTTTCTCAAGGTCCATTAACCAGGTGATGAAATTTGGCTGTGTAGTTTTCTTTGGCAAAACTGCGGATAATCGTTAGCTGTTTTATGCTGTCGAGGGCTGTTTCTATACGTTCTGTGGGTTCTGTGCCGATAGAGATCCGAACAAACCTATCGGTGCTGGATCCATAGGCTGATCCAGGAACAACTGAAACACCTTCGTCAACCAAGAGCATTCTGGCAAAGTCAACATCAGTTCCAGGAAAGCCTTCTATGGAGAGAAAAAAGTAAAATGTTGTTGAGCCAGTAAGGCAAGAAAGCTGGCGTTTTGCTATGGCGTTGGCGATTTTGGTCCGCTTGTCCTGGAGGGTTGTTAGTTGCGGTTCAGTGTTAGCTACCATGGNTTCAAAATTTTTTGCACAATAATTAGAAAGGAGTGTGGGTGCGCAAGTTATAAGATGCTGATTTAGCTTCAAAATTGCATTCACAAACTGTTCTTCAGCAATCAGGTAGCCTATGCGCCATCCAGACACACCTAGATTTTTAGAGAGAGAATTAACAACTAGCGCGTGGCTTTTGTTTGGGGCTACTGAGCTAAGCGAAGCAAACTCTCCAGGTGGAGCAAAATCGCTGTAGGACTCGTCAAGCAGAAGGTAGGTGTTTTGCTGGAGGCATTCGTTGTAGAAATCGGAGATTTCCTGGCGGCTATAAAGGCGGCCAGCTGGATTATTGGGATTATTTAGAATTAACATATTCGTTCGTGGTGATATTTCTGAAAGAATATCTTTGGTACTTGCTTTGTATTGCAGCTGGCGGGGCGAGGCGCCCGCTAGGCGGGCCTGTTCCAGATAACTGAGCCAACCCGGCTCATGGATTAAAATCTCTCCGCCCGGATTGGTTGCCGCTAGCATGCACATATACAGTATAGCCTTTGAACCTGCACTAATGAGAATTTCCCTATCAGGGTCCACCTGGGCTCCGAACTTTTTTTCGTAATGTGTTGCAATTTTCTCTCTCAACTCCGGCACTCCTCTGGAGTCAGAATAGTGCATTCCCGCCGCAAAGTCTGACTCCGAAATACTGATCATTGGCTGTTCAAAAAAAGCCTCGCCCAGAGATAAAGTGATAATATCTTTGCCGTCGCGTTTTAGGCGATAAACTGCATCATTAATTTGCACGGATGCGGCGGGCGGTAGATCGGCAACTAGGTGCCGTAGTTCCGGGCTCTGTGTTTGTTGTTCAGTTTTCATATCCATCGGATCAGGTTTAATTGAGCAACAACACTACAACAATCCTATAGGTCATGCCTACCAAGAAAGGTGGGAGTGTTATCATAATCTAAATGACACGATACGTCGTTACCTAGTAGTGTGCCTGTATGTTTAGGAAATTTTCGTCATTAATCCCTTTGATCACGATAATGGCTTTTTGGACGTGGCCGTTCCTTAGCTTTTTAAGCCATAATCAAGACGACTTGTATTTGTACGGTTGGTCAGTAGCGCTTTATTGTGTTCTGGCTATAACGCTAAGCCTTATATTTGCAGTGGTCCTTGTAGTATTTTTTGGTTGGACCTATTGGGCACAAATAGCAAACACTTTGGGCGTGGCTGGAGNGCTGCTATTTCTTTATCTTCCCTTATCACATCTCGTCTCTGGGCTCGGTATTTCATTAGGAACAATTCGCATATCTATATGGCTGGCGCTAAGCGCACTCATTCTTTTTTTCATTTGGAGATTTGCAAGGTTAGCAGTGGGAGGTGCAGCACTCTTTACGGTTTCTGTCGCGTTGTTGGTAGTTCCGACCACCAGCCTAACAAAATTTGCCCTGTACAATGGNTCCGAGGTTGGCAACAAGGTTGAGTCTTTTTCAACAAAGAAAGAAGCCGCTAAACTTCCCAATGTTTATTGGTTTGTATTTGATGGTTATGCACGATCCGATGTCTTGAGTGAGTACTTTGGCATGGATAATTCTCCTTTTATTGTGAGCCTTGAAGAGAAAAACTTCCAGGTTTCAAAGCAAAGCTACGCCAACTATGTAAGTACCAAGTTGTCCATTAGTACAACAGTCAATATGAATTATTATATTCCCACTGGCGCCCAGCTTCATCCCTCATTGTGGACGTCCCGCATCCAAGGGTTTAACCCCGTCGTGCAGCGGTTTAGAAAATTGGGTTACAGATATATTCACGCTGAGCCCGGTGGAGAAAATCTGAAGACCCGTTGTGGTGGGGTGGAGGATGAGTGCATAAAGGCAAAGACGACAGGAAGGTATGGGGTGAATGAGGCGGAGGTTGGATTGCTGCGCCTTACTCCCCTATTTCCGATTATAAGGAGATTGCTTCCGGATCTTATCAGTTTCGATTTTCTTAGGCTGGAAGACATCGGAGAACACATAGATTTTAATTTTGCCCAGCCGCAATATTTATTTGCACATGTGCTCTCACCTCATCCCCCCCAAAGNTATACGGATGCCTGCGCGCACATTGAAAGGGTAGAGTTAGCTCTCCTGGGGGGCGACTACGCAGATGCAGTTGCGAGCTATGTCAATGACCTTCGTTGTCTAAACCCCCATATTATTGATATGATTGATTTGATATTGGAAAAAGATAACAGTGACCCAATCATTGTCTTGCAGTCAGACCATGGGTTTCGAGGGCCAAGTTTACAAGCGATGGTGGATTTGCCTGCCGTCCCTTCTGAATACATTGGATTCGCCAATTTTTCTGCAATGCTATTGCCTAGTTACTGTGATGTGAAGGTAGGAGATAAATTTAGTCCTGTTAATACTTTTCGCTTGGTATTTGCCTGTATTGATGGTGTCGTCCCAGAGACACTGCCCAATAGGTTTTTTAAGAAAATCCATGGTAAGCTAGAGGAGGTATATCTTGAAGACACCACACGGAGGTAGGAAAATATTTTCTGGCTCGCTTAGAAAAATAATCGCGTGTAGGACATTCACAGTGGATGGGTGGTGTCCGTTTGCAGCTGCTGTTTTATTTTTAGCTTCTACTGGCCCGGCTCAGGCCTATATAGACTTTGGCATTGGAAGTATGTTGATACAGCTGCTTTTGGGTGGCATTGCTGGGGGTTTGGTTATCGTTAAATTCTATTGGGGACGAATAAAGGAAAGCTTTAAGAAATTGTTTGGTTCTAGTCCTACTGAGAAGGAAATGGGTGGACGGGGTAAGAAAAACCAAGATTAAGCGAGATCAAGAGATTTGGTATGCAAGCTTGGTGCGGAAGGTGCTTTAGACGTATTGGCTTCTTTTGAACACCTAACAAAGAAGTGTTTGGCTAATGGTGAAGAAAAATAATAGTGTGTACATTGGAATGACGGCGGATATCCTGCATCATGGGCTAATTAAGATTATAGCAGCAGGGCGTGAACTTGGGCCTGTAACTATTGGCTTGCTCACCGATAAAGCAGTATCTACTTATAAGCCACTTCCTTATTTGGATTTTGAGCAGCGAAAAAGCATCTTAGAAAACATAGTGGGAGTTGACAGGGTCGTTGAACAAAACGACTGGGATTTCGTTCCAAATTTGCGGAAATATAAACCTGGAATAGTGATGCATGGGGATGACTGGGTGACAGGCTCCCAGAAGACTTTTCGCAACCGGGTTGTGGACGTAATAAAAGAGTGGGATGGGCGTCTTATTGAGGTGCCATACACAAGAGGAGTGAATACTGCGCGCTACGATAAGCAAATGAGTGGTTTGGGCAATACTTCGGAGATAAGAAGAACAGCTCTAAAAAGGTATCTAGATACGGCGCAAATAGTGCGCGCTATTGAAGTTCATAGTCCCCTTTGTGGGAGATTAGCGGAGACTGTTGAAGTCGAGAAAGAAGAGGGTGTGGCGCGCTTTGAAGCTATGTGGGTATCTAGCCTCACAGACTCCACAATAAGAGGGAAACCAGATACTGAGCTTGTTGATACCAGCAGTAGAATAAATGCTGTGGATGCTTTGTTTGAAGTAACTACTAAACCGCTAATATTCGATGGTGATACAGGGGGGTTACCTGAGCATTTTGTTTTTAATGTGAGAACCCTGGAGCGGCTTGGGGCATCTGCGATTATAATAGAGGATAAAACTGGCCCTAAGCGGAACTCTTTGCTGCAGGGAGATGGACATCATATTCTTGAAGACAGGGATCTGTTTGCAGAGAAAATTCAGATGGGCAAAGCGGCTTGTGTTACCAATGATTTCATGATTATAGGTAGGCTTGAGAGCTTGATTGTTGGGGCTGGCATGGAGGATGCATTGGATCGTGCGGCGGCCTATACTGCTGCGGGAGCCGATGGAATTATGATCCATAGCCGTAGCGAGGATCCATCCGAGGTTTTAAATTTTTGTGATCGCTTCCGTGACATGGACTCAGAGACGACTTTAGTTGTTGTTCCTACTAAATACAGTGTAGTAACGGAGCCTGAATTGAAGGCCCATGGTGTCAATATAGTAATTTACGCTAATCATATGCTACGGGCGTCGGTTCCTGCGATGCGGGAGGTATGTAGCAGTATATTGCGTAATAGCCGAGCCAAAGAAGCTGATGAACTATGCCTTCCTGTTAACGAATTGCTTGACCTCATTCCTAATCGTGTCTTGTAATGCGCGCGGTTGATTTTCTAGAGAAACTCACGTCCAATGAAATAAAATTTTTCACCGGAGTTCCCGATTCATTGTTGTCCCAGCTATCACAGTGTCTTGAGGAAAATCCGGGCTACTACCAACATTACCCCTCAGCAAATGAAGGTTTGGCAGTTGGTTTAGCGGCAGGCTACCATTTAGCCACTGGTGAAATGCCGTGTGTTTATATGCAGAATTCCGGTTTAGGAAATGCAGTAAACCCGTTAACGTCGTTAGCAGATCAAGAGGTTTATAGCATTCCAATTCTTTTAGTCATCGGGTGGAGGGGGGAAATCACAGAGAATGGTCAGTTAAAAGATGAACCGCAGCATCGGAAGCAGGGAAAAATCACCCCCGACCTTTTGGACATTCTTTCAATACCATACGTGGTGGTCGGACCTGAGGAAGATGGAGATGCTATTGCCCGGCTAATAGCGAAAGGTAAAGCCGGTCGCCGGCCTGTTGCTTTGTTGGTTCGGAAAGGGGCTATTTCGGGGGCGACACCAAAACTTCAGGAGAATGAGAGCAGTTTGACGCGAGAACATGCTATAGAATTAATAGTTGAACACTTGCGAAGGGACGTTCCCATTGTGGCAACCACAGGAAAGGCCTCCAGAGAATTATACGAGATCAGGCAGGCGAAAAAACAGGCGCCTGGAAGGGATTTTTTAACTGTCGGGTCGATGGGCCATGCTTCTCAAATTGCAGCAGGGATAGCTTTGGTTAAGGCTGATCATCCTGTTGTATGTATAGATGGGGATGGTTCATGTTTTATGCACTTGGGAGGGTTGGCCACCACCGCCGCCTTCAAGAATTTGCGTCATATAGTTTTGAACAATGGGGTGCATGATTCTGTCGGAGGTCAACCAACTTGCGGGTCGCATTTGTCTTTGGCGGGGATAGCCAATGCTTGCGGTTATAAGTCTGTTTTTGTTGTTTCGAGTGCCGANGAACTCCCTCAAACTCTTGGTGAGATGATGAAAGGTCAAGGGTCTGCTTTTCTCGAAATAGTTGTACAGCCCGGTGCGCGACCAGCTCTAGGTCGGCCCAAAGAGAGCCCAGTAGAGGCAAAAAAGGGCTTTATGGAAGCGCTATCGGTAATGCGATGAAGTATTTTTCAATTAACTAAGGACCTAAAAGCTTCTTGGGCAATACGTTGTGCCATCTTTCCTGAAACATTGCGAATGTTATTTTTTGTGCGTTGAGGGTTTATCAGATTATTTTCAAGTTTTGCAATCTTCTCAATGTTTGTTTTTTGTGAGAGGAGACGACCAACACCGAGGTTCCTAAGCCACGTTGTTAATAAGTCAGGCAGTTCAGACGACGTGCATCCGAAAGCATTGGCCGCTATAGCTAGGCGTTGGGGACCTTCGGGAAGGTTGTATTTGGCTATTTCGGCCAACGTGAAGCTGCATGCAAGCCCGTGAGCTATGCCAAAAGTTGCAGTAAAGGGATAACTGATAGAGTGTGCCAGGGCAGTTTGTGTAGTGCCCATTGCCAAACCAGCGGTAAGGGAGGCTAGTTGCATGTTTTGTCTAATGTCCATGTCCTGAGGAAGGGTCAAGGCTTTGGGCAAACATTCATAAATACTA
Organism: Rhodospirillaceae bacterium; assembly: GCA_002728255.1. Classification (NCBI taxonomy): domain Bacteria; kingdom Pseudomonadati; phylum Pseudomonadota; class Alphaproteobacteria; order Rhodospirillales; family Rhodospirillaceae; species Rhodospirillaceae bacterium. The sequence continues at coordinate 63,472 of PBWV01000001.1, forward strand.
TGTATCGCGCGTTCGGCCAGTAGATCAGCTAGAGGATTGTGCTGTTTATTCCAGAGGGCCTCCATGGCGTGCGACAGGGCATCGAGCCCTGTACTTAGTGTAAGTTCCAGTGGCATGGAAAGAGTAAGGGAAGGTTGTAAAACAGCGTGTTCTGGATATAGCCGGGGATGGGATACCGAATATTTTTCACCATTTTCGCCCCATAGAGTTCCCCAAGGTGTTACCTCAGAGCCAGTGCCGGCGGTGGTTGGGATTGCTATGATAGGAAGTGTCTCCAGATCATCCGGTAAGTTTGTGGACTGAATTAAGTGTTGTGTTAAAACAGATGCATCTCCATTAAGGCCACTAAGGGCAACGGCACCCTTGACAGTATCGAGTACGCTGCCACCTCCCAGTGCTATAACAAGCTCTATGTCCAGAAACTGGGCTGCTATTTGACTTAAACTCGAGACTTTTGGATTAGGCTCTACGAAGCCAATTACGCCTTTACATTGGGAGTGCTGACTATGAATTTCTTTGACGCGAGCATTTTTTGCCCAAAATGGGCTAGTAACAATGACAAAAGAGCGGCCTTTTATTATTTGGGGTAGCAGTTCTTCTAGTTGATTAGTGAAGTGTATTTCCGTGGAACAAATGAAGGGCCGCCTTAAAACCACTGTTTATTTTCCATTATGGCACGTTCCTTGCCATTTTCGGCAAATCCTGAAAATTCATTCAGTGCNTCGTCAGTGAGGCCTCCAGCAACTCTTACCATTAGAAGCTTGGCTCCATAAGGGCCCTGCAACCAATGTTCTATTGATGGGCTTATATAGGCAGATCCGCCAGGTTCTATTTCTTTTTGTTTCTCCTGNCCCACCATTAGCTGTATCGGGTGGCTGCCGTAATTAAATAAATATTCGTGGAGATGATGCTTAAAGCCAGGAGTAGACTNATGTTTGTCATCTCCCGTCATATGCACGTCAAAGCTTCGTTGATTAGGCTGGTGTCTTGAGCGAGCAAGTTCAGAAAGAGTACAAAAGGGCGCAACAGAGTCTGGAAACTCCCTATTAAATCCTTTAGCTTTNGTTGTAACTACCACTTCTTCNTCTGGGTTTATTGGTGTAACCAATAAATCACTATTTTTTACATTTAAGGCATTAGAAAGCACCGATATTTCTTCAGAATTTGGTAGCTGGGACAAAGTTGCTAGTGTTTTAGCTTTACTTTTTCCCATTCCGAGTAGCTCAAGACGCCGTGTCAGGTCTGTTCGAGAAAGGCTTTCGATTTGGCAGTATCGGTGTACGCGAGCATTTAAGGTGTCGAGGGGATCTCGCAGGCTTCCGGTGATTGTAGCGAGGTCAGCCAAGTCTAGACGAGACATATCATCGGCTGCGCGATTTACATTTCCTCTGTATGTTACTGCAATAATGAGCCCTTGCCTTTTAGGATCTAGGCTCCGAGTGGCGAAGCTATGAGGAACGAAGGGAGTAATAAGGGCGGAGTCCCCAGTATTCATTTCTTGGCTGTGTGTTTTCCCGTTCACTTTCCAGTAGAAATTCACCTCACCAACAAAAAAGGTGAGTTGGTGGAGTATATGTCCATTATTAAAAGCTATGTCTGGGTTTGAAGGGTTGCAATCGTTGACTTTTCGTAGTTCCTTGATCCACTCGGGCCTGTAGGGAGCAAATTTAGACATAGCTGTATCCCTATATTCATAATATGGGGACATAGTTCCACTTCTATTGCTTCGATCAAAGATACGTGCAGTGGCTTTACTTTCGGCCGCCGTCATAATTGCTATTCCATCCTCGGTGTCATCCGTTTCTACCCATAAATCGCGGAGCGATATCGGGTAATATGCCGCCATTTGAAACAAAAGATCTCGTCCTAACTCAGGAGTTCCTTCTCCTGAGAGAACCTTTTCCACATCTCCCAAATTCCATCCAAGGTCNGCAGCCAGAGAGGCAGGGGTCCGCTTAAGATCGTTAGCTTCCCCTAAGAGGCGCGATCCTAGCCTTTGAGCATAATCTTTCTTATTAGGAATATTCCCTACTCCTGGAAGGCTTGNAGCGCCTTATTATAGTCCTCAACAGTGTCAATTTCTTTCCAACCTTTTTTAATCAGAGTGCAGTGGATTTTCACGCCATTATCCACCATTTCCTGAATCATATCTGTAATATACGCCTTCTGAAACACGGCGGCTTTCTGAAATGGCTTGTTCCAAAACATTTCTTTCGCCTTATGAAAGTAATGCTTGAAATTGTTTGCCCCTTTGGCACTCACTTTCAGCATCCCAATAAACTCGCCGTCCAACTTAGATTCGTCTTTAATTCCCTTCCCAATTTTTCTTACCACTCCGTCGGAGTCAAAAATTACTTTTTCTGCTTCCTCCAAAGGGTGTTCAGTGCGACCCTCATAATAACCCCTCCAGTCGGTATCGACAACGATGCTAAAATCGTGCGGTGATGTTAGTAAACTCGCGACTATTTCTTTGTCGAATAATATGTCCGAATAGCCGCATATGGTTGGTCCAACTATTTTGGTCTCAGCATAGAACAATGAGTTCAAGATGTTATTTGCTTCGTAGTCTCGGTTATCAAAGTACGTGATATTCGGGTAGCTAACTTTTTCTTTCAAATAACCCCGGACAACACTAATGTCAGAAATACCGCATGATCGGTAGGCTTCCATTTGTCGTTCTAGAAGGGTCTTTCCTCCAAAATCAAGCATGCATTTAGGCATGGAATTAGTGTGGGGTCTCAATCTGCTTCCGAGGCCGGCAGCTATTATTACAGCGTTTGGGATGTCTAGGCCGTTCATGTGTGCTTGTNTTCTGTCAATTGTTGAAGTGGCATCGTAGGTTAATAGATGGAAGAGGCTTGCGGGTTTTGCGCTATTTCGCGCAAGATTTTGGCGCCCTCACCGCCACTGCTACCAACGTTAAATATACATCGTTTCCTAAGGGCGAGGGCAGCTAACTTAAATTGTTCTGTGTTTGCCAGCAACTCACGGATAAGTTGGGGGACTCGATTTAGTTGAGAGGGAGTTATTATTGTTCCTACATCCTTGCGGTAGGAGACCTCAAAGGGGGTCTGACAGANATCACTCCAACACTGGTTATTTATTTTTGGGGGAAGATCTATAAATAAAACAGGTTTTTGTAACCCGAGGGAGAATTCCATNGCCGCTCCTGACCAATCACCTATCATTACATCCGCTTTCAAAAATGAATCAAAATTGGATGTGTCTAGATCAAGGGAAAAATTTTTATTCCTCCCAAATTTCTGCCTCAGGCGCAGTATTTTTTTTGGCGACAAAGCTTGTGTGCGGGGATGTGGTCGTACCATTACCTTATAATTAGCAGATAGAAGAATGGAAATTAAGTCCAGCCCGACTGTTTCCAAAAGACCCTTCGGTCCCCAGGAAGGGGCCACTAAAACGTTTGGGCAGTTCGCATCATGGGTATGATGCTCTCTTGNGGATAACATCAATGTATCTAGAGGGCCATAGCCATGATCCCTGAGATTCTTTTCTGGCAGGGCCCGTAACTTTTCCCACGCCCTAATTTCTTCCTTTTGATGTGGTCCGACGCAAAGCATGGTATCAAAGTGATCAAACGCACCTTCACGATATACCATGTGGGTGCTAACCATAGAATGAAAAATATACACGTAGTGGAGTGGGTGAGCCGANCTCTTTATATGGTACTTATTGAGATCAGGCATGGTCATCACCATGGTGCCAGATTTGATATTGGAGAATAGATAAATCATAGCCGCCCCTTTGCCTATGAAATATGCCTTTACATCGTTCGGTGGACTTAGCAAGTAAGGGTCGTCAATATCAGATGATAGGTAATATACTGGGCCGTTATGAATTTCTGATAACTCATCTATGACGGGTCTCAGGAAGGCGAGGTAGGGGCGGCCCTCAGAGAAAAAAGTTACAGCCCTGCTTGATACGCAGTCCCTCAAGAAAGCTTTTGTACCTTTCCATGCGCTAAAAGATTGTTGCCATTGCTTAAACATATTGCCTCTGTANAGCGTTGNCCTCCGGGTCTACATAAGAATTAACTTTAAGTAACCAGAAGTAATGCTCTTTCACAATCCCTCCTCCATCCGTGAACTAAGCCCCACCAATGTTATGGATAGCGTTGATCACAGGTAACCATATTTGTCCGAAAAGATATNCCTGCAGAATTCGGTTTGCAGTTGGGTGTAATATATGCAACGTATGTGAGGGCGCCTTCGCAGCTTTATATTATGTATTTTCTAGTAGTGTTTGCAACATTGCTGCGTCCAGCCAATCGGAATTGTTATCGCTTGCATACCTGAAATCTCGCGCACATAACTTAGCCCCTTTTTGCATATGGAAGGACTGCACTGTAGGGTCAAGCGGGGGGCAAATCACATAGCNGTCGGGTTGCTCGAGCGTGATGCTAGTATCCTCTTCAGAAATAAGAACTTCATGCAACTTCTCGCCTGGTCGGACCCCAATCACCTCTTTTGGTATGGACGGGGCTAGTGCAGCCATCATGTCCACTACTTTCATGCTGGGTACTTTAGGAACGAAAATTTCTCCGCCCTTCATGGCTGCAGCGCTCGAAAGAACAAACTCAATACCTTGATTTAGAGTTATCCAAAACCGTGTCATTCGCTCATCCGTCAGGGGGATGGTATCTGCGCCATCACGGACAAGGTTTCTAATTAGGGGCACAATACTTCCCCTAGAACCGAGCACATTTCCATAACGGACAACGCTAAATTTGGTTAAACGATCACCAGCTAGAAGGTTAGCAGAAACAAAAATCTTATCAGAAGCAAATTTGCTGGCGCCATAGATATTAATAGGGTTTACGGCTTTGTCTGTAGATAGGGCCACAACGTTTTTAACTCCACAATCTAGGGCTGCGCTGACAATATTTTCGGCTCCATTAACGTTAGTATGAATACATTCCAGCGGATTGTACTCTGCTGTTGGCACATGTTTTAGGGCAGCTGCATGGAAGACGTCATCAACACCTTGCATCGCCATTCGCAGCCGATCTAAATCCCGTACGTCCCCTATAAAGTAACGAAGTTTATCCACGCCCGCAAAGGTGGGCGATTGTTGCATTTTATATTGTTTGTGTTCGTCCCGGGACAGGATGATTATCTTCCGTGGGTTATAATGTTTCAGCAGGATCTCAGCAAACTGCTGGCCAAACGAACCGGTTCCCCCGGTTATAAGAATGGATCTACCATCAAGATTCATGAAATTATGCGCTAATTTTGCCATTGGTGCCGTTAAATGTTGGTCTTGAGATTATTAAAAAAAGCATTGTCTCGTTGCTTCACTCCTGACTTGAGGAATATGTATAGCATATATAAGTGATTTCATATGTGTTGGATTACGGCTAGCATACGAAAGGCCATATATTTGCCTACCGCAGGCAAGAGGCGTTTCTCTAGTCGCAATAATGATGGAATTAGCTTGTTTGGTAGTAGGCTCCACCATCGAAAACCTCCACTGAGAGGATAAGCAAAAAGACTTAGTAAATCAGTGCGTTGAATCATAAGATTGGGGAAAGCTCTGTGAAATCGCTCATTTTCCCGCAGAAACAACAAGGTGGGTATGGCTTGGTTTGCATCGAAAGGGTCGCGGCAAGGATCCCGTTGACCGAAGGCAAATGGGTTGGCTTTCATATCAACAGGCTCCGGATGAAAGAATTCATAAAATAGTTTGCTGAAAGGCGTAATCGCTGGCTCGCATGCAATCAAGCGTCCGCCCGGCCTTAAGACCCGTTCTGCCTCTACCAAGAAGTGCGTGGGATACTGAATATGATGCAGTACGTCAAAGCATACCAAATTAGATATGGAGCTATTTTGAAATGGCAAACGGGTGGCGTCTGTCACTATATCTACCNAAGGGACTTCGACTATATCAGTGGCAATCACGGCAGGTGCGAAACGTTTAAGATTGCCTGATCCACTTCCAACCTCAAGAATGTTCCCTTTAATGCAGGTGGAAAGTATTAGTTGGTAGCACTCTTGATAAATGGTTCTAAGGGCGGGCTTAGCGTTCCAAACCCCCCTTTCTTCATTTAGTATCTTAATGGAAGGACTAGTATTCACTAAATTTCACTTACTTTGTTTACGATGTTCTTTGCCACTAGAAAACCAGTGTTGTCTTAACGTATGAGGCATTTCCTAAATCGACTGTTGCGGGTTAAATAATTACTAGACCTAAATTANGGGTTTGAGGCCTAGCGTACCGGTTGCTTCTACGCCCACTATAATTATGCNCCTTTTTGCGTGGATGGCGATGAGGGTATGTTGATAATTTTTTTGCGATTCTTCCTACCAAGTTTCAACACAGCGCAATGCAGTTGTACTTTATTGGGATTTGTGCCCATTCTCGAAACAACCCAATGGTTTCCTAGTCCGTTAAAAATGTAGGGCACGCCCTTTTTAATGTTGGGATTAAAAATGTACGACAAAAAGTCAAAGAGACGTGCTAATGCTATTCTACCCCGGAAATGGGGTATACGATCAGAGATATCAACAGTTGAGAGCCAGGGTTCGGTGATTGTCTTAAACTCTACCTGGGACAAGAGAGACTTGGCTCGTCCATAGTCAGCCAGTTCTAAGGCATAATTCAAATATCGCCATGCCACTGCAATGCTAATGAGTTTAAGTAGCTTTCTACGTAANATAGGTTTTGATGTTACGGCTTCAGATATAGAGTCGAAATTCCTTAAATAAAGGGCATCGCCACTTCTAATTTTGTCCTTTCGCCCACCAAGATATCTTACATCGGATCGATTGGTTTGCAGATCAAATAATATAAAACCATATCTGTTAAGAAGGGCATCAACCTCTGCAAACAAAGCTCCGTGCGCTCCATCCTTCCAAAAAGAAACTTCGATCCTTATGCCCAGAATGTGGTCCGATAACATCTTTGTGCCGCCACGTAGGATTTTGTCCTCGCTTCCCTCCGCATCAAGTTTTAAAAAATCTGGAGGGGGTATGTTCAATTTGGCAGTTAGTGAGTCTAAGCGCATGCCATTCACAGGCATTGGCCTTTGTTCAAGTCCGAGTTCTTCTATTGGCATTAGAGAAGATTGGGTGCGGGAACGATCAACTCCTGCATAAAGGGTAACAGGTGCATCTTGGTCGGTAATTGCAACAGGGAAAATTCTTATGTTTTTTGAATTGATCCGCTCTCGTAGTTCTTCATANCTTTCTAAGTTTGGTTCAAAGCCAACAACCTGAGCCCACTCTTTTGCCCCCGATTTGAATGGTGTATACACTCCACCCGCGGCGCCTACGTCGTAAATTACAATGGGATTTTTATCAAATTCCGAGTAGAAAGTTGGTCCGAGCCTTTCATCCAAGCTCACAGTCAGCTTATGTTTTAAGCCAGAGAAAATATTCATTTAGGACGGCTCGCCACTATTCTCTCTAGTAGGCTAACTTCTTTATGAATTCTTTCTTCCCAGCTAGGAATGAATTCATTTGCACGACATTGCATGGAGCGGGCCTGTGCTTTCCGTTCTTCGGGGTTGTGGTGTAGGTGGATTAAGACGTTAGACAAGGCATCTATTCGGTTAGCTTCTGGAAGCCTCCAAACCAGATTTGAAGATATCAAGCCGTCGGTGTCTTCATCTATATGTCGAAATCCTGGGGAGGATGGCATAATTATGCATAGCCCCGAGCGCATGGCCTCAAGGTTTGCGTTGGTGAGATTGCTCATCTCATTTAGAGAGACATAGATATCACATTCCCGATGAAGGGGTGCAATATCCTGGTGGATTAAAGAGCCTAGGAAATGAATATTGTGGCTAGATTCAGATTTTCGTGCCAGTTCGCGCATGCTTTGTTCAAAAGGTCCGGTTCCTACAACAAAGAAACTAAAATCATTGGGAAATTGTGAAAGAACCTTGCAAGCGGCCTTTGTAAAGTCAAGACATCCCTTATGTTCTACTAAACGAGATACAAAAAGCACTTTTGTTTTTTCACTGTTAGTGAGTGACCTTATACTTTCAGGTAAAGGCCTTCCGTCTAGCTTGTCTACTCCATTTAAGAGGAGAGAGCGGGGGGTATTCGGGGCTAAGGCTTTCTCCATCCACTGTTTGCCACCACTGCCATCTTGTGAGCATATTACTCTGGCAAATGGAGCACGATAAGAGAGGCGGGTGATCCTAGAGATCGGGTCTTTTCCTATCAAAACGTCATGCATAGCAGGGGGAACGCCCATAATCCTCCATACAACCGGAAGGCTGGATGTTAGCGAAGTCAAAGCTGCAGCATATATATTGACCCTGTCAAAGTACACCAGATCAGGATTTATGTTAGCGAGAATTTTTCGTATTTGTGCGTAGTGGTACAGCTCACGAAGATATCCACTTGCCTTCATACCTTTTAATTTTTGAAAAGGTAAATAAGGAACGACAGTAATCGAGCTGCTTAAACCTGATGCGGATACCATCGAAGTTTTGTTGGCATCCCACTCGGTATATACATCTTTGATTGTGAATACGATATGTAAGTCATGTGAGCTCGTATCCAGTTTTTCCAAAAGCCGGTACACGGTAGGAACCCCACGAGGTTCCCAGCGCCCCTTTCGAAGGCCATTAGCGATGCCGCTAAACAAACGGGAAATATAGGCAATCCTCACGAAATTATTTCTGAAGCGATGGTATTTTGAAGTTATCCAGCCAAGCACGGGACAAGAGTGAGACCGGATTCCGGAGGTCAGCAGCATGGCGTAAAAAGGTGCTGTAACCAAAAGGAGCATATTGGTCATGGTAGAGACCAAAATAGAGCATGCGTTTTAGATATGCATCCCTCACCGGTCTCCCGAAAGCGACCCGCAGCAATCGGGAGGGACCGAGGACTAGTTTCCTTAGGCCAGGCCAGTGACTTACAGTGGTCTTAATTTCTCTAAATATTCCACGATAGTTCCAATAATCAACAGTGTTGCGATATAACTTTTGTCGAAATTTGGCTTCAATTGGTACGTCTCGCCAAAAGTTGACGATATCAGATTCCCAAAAAGGCAAGAGCCAATTTAGACCAAGGAACTCGTAATTTCGTTGCCCGTTGATCACGTATTTTGCCTGTCTTTCTTCGTACTCGAATCTTTCGTATATCGCTATGGCTTCCTCACGGTCAACGTTTTTAGAAAACGTGATATTAAATCGTGTGGCAAGCTCAGCGCGTATTTCACATAAAGTTTCGGGAGTTTTCAGTGATTGCCATAAAGAAAAATGTTTTCCGATTATTGCTGAAAATAGAGTTTCTGGTGATACCGAGNGGGTCATCAAGGTTTCTGGAATGTGGCCCCCGGAGATGTAGTCTCCTGTTTGCCCGTTCATAATAAAAGTACCATTAGGAATTTTGTCATGTTCTTGCAGGATCTTCAGTGATAGGAAGTCTTGAAAATTGGGTACAGAGCACAAGCCATCGCTAAAAGCCCAATAGTCTTTTAGCTGAGGGGTTAAGAAAAACGCTTTCATCTGTTGAGGTGTGGTAAAGTGCGTCGACCAGGGTACGTTGAGACGATCAGCGACTTCCTGCGCAATTCGTGCCTCATCACTTCCTCTAGGACCATATGTGAAGGCAGATAGATTAGGGCAGCGATGCTCAACTAATTTTGCCAATAAAAGGCGTGAATCCAGACCCCCGCTTAGTGCGACCCAAATGGGCCTGCCTGCAGCCTCCTCTATACCTCTTTTGATGGTATTATCCATTACAGCTAGAAAATTATCACTTAAGGAGCGGTGATTGGTGTTTTGGATGCAATGTGGCTCGTAGATGCTATGTCTCCAAAGCTCTGGTGATTCTTTTTCGGATGTCCATAGGGCACATGTTCCGGCTTCAAGCTGGCTNAAGTGTGTGTATAGGGTTCCTGGCCCGGTGACAAATCCGGCCATAGCAGCGTCCCGGTGACCACGCCGCTCGGGTTCGTGGATCTGTTTTTCCAGACGCAGAGCGTTAGCGTCATTTGATACTGCAGCTCCGCTGAAAAAGACTGGGGTGGACCTGCAAAGATCCGTGCAGGCCAGGCAAAAATTTGAACCGCGTATTATCACCGCAAAATGAGCCTTAATTTCTTCCAAAGATTGTACCACCTGATCCTTGCGGGTGGGATTAGAANTTACCTGGTGAAGCAAAGGTTTGATGGTCTCTGGCAGTCCTCGCACAAAGACTTCTAGGTCTTGGTGCTTAAATGTCGTCCATCCGGGTCGCTTTAGGTATATTACTTGTGTTGGCATGTGCTTAACCATTTTTTCGGACTTAGGACCACGGTCCGCAGGCCACCCTTTTTGCATATGAAATCGATCGCGTCCCCTGACTGAATGTTGGAAACAATTACTCGCTCTACTCCATCTGTTTGGATCGCTTGGCCTCCCGAATAACCAGCTGCTTCTAGAAGCTCTGTGCCTCTTCTCCAAGAGGTGGCTGCAAGGGAAACTGCGTAGCCGCAACCGAAGAGTTTCTGGAGAGTCTCCTTCATGTCGTGATCGGGTGTATAACGACTTAAATGGGTTTCGAAAATAATNGTGGGCTGCATCTTTCCTTGCTTTATGGCACTCATCATGCCGTTTATAACCTCTACTTCATGGCCCTCAACGTCCATGCGTATGAGGTCTGGCGGGCCATGCTGTACCGCTAACTCTGGAATGGTGAAAGTCCGAACATTGATAACATCGCCACTCAAATGTTTCGATGCGCTTCCAGTTGGGTGGAAAGTGCCCAGATTAGATTGGGTTGATAGATAAAAACTAGAAGCGCCAGATTTGTCGGAAACAGCACCCTCCAGAACAGTGATCTTAGCTCTGTAGTTATTGGCTGATAAGTTTTTCTGTAATAATGTGATATTGCTTTTTGAGGGTTCGATCGCCAATATTTTTCCAGTATTATCGAGTAACCCCAGTTCGAGGAGAGGGTAGTAGCCTATGTTGGCGCCAACATCAAATATGTTCATGTCGGGGCGTACTATTTGTTCAAGCAAGTATTTGTGGTCTAACTCTCGTGTTCCAAATAAAAGAAGTGACCGGCTAATCCCCTGGTCCTTAAGGTCTAAGAGCATTTTATAATTGTTTACTTTTCGCCAGATATATTGTCGCTTGAGGAGGGCTTGTAGTAGCTTCCCGCGTAAATGGTGATAGATGGCCATGGCGAGCGCGGGTAAACCTCGCGTGTTTGCAACCTCGCGGATGTTTCTAAATACATTCATAATTGGTCTTTCGGTGTCAAAAGATACTCGTCAAGGGTGAAGGTGTTAACGGGGTTTTTTTCCATGTCGGAAACCATATACCCAATTTCTGATATTAGAGATTTTAGCTCCTCCGGTGATCTTCCTAGAGATATCAGGTGTTGGGGGTGAACACTTAGAAATATTGTGGGTTTCGATCTGGTTAACAGCGTTCTAGCCCCCTCCAAAACAGACAGCTCAAATCCTTCGACATCTATTTTGATAATGTTTGGTTGCACTCCATGTATGTTACAAAAATCATCGAGCGAGACTTGCTTATGGTGGTTTTTGGTGTACTGCGAGCGATTTTTTATTGGTGCGCACGTGTTCATACCGCTAACAGAGGAACTCTCGTAAAAAATTACATTCTCTTGGCTCTGACTTCCTACTAGCGAGTTGATAACAATTGTATTACTTATATTATTTAAGGTCATATGATGTTTTAATGTTCGGCGGTTGGCAGTAGAAGGCTCAAAAGCATAGACTTTACCTTCACCACCTACAGCGCTGCTCATTGGCATGGTTACCAGACCGATATGGGCTCCAATGTCAAAAACACACTCTGCTTTTNTGCAGGCTTCTATGCATTTGACGAATCCCCGGTTATGTCCACTTCCCCAGGAAGCAAAATCACTAAATGCAAACTTACCTTCCATAATGAAAGGTCCATAGGGGCCGATGAGGTGCGGTGCCGAAAAATTCAAAGGGCTATATGCGAGAACAAAACGGAAAATTTTTCCAAGAAGCACCCATAGGGGGCCAAACTTTTGGAGGGGGCCGTGACGGAGATAGCGCAAGGTGGAAAAAAAGGTCATTGGAGATGTCCTAGAGTGGGGCTAGTATGCAGAGGTCTTGTCCCTATGCNGGAACTTAGGTTTTNCAATGCGTCCGGTGACGCCCATAGATTATGAGTCGAATACATTTAGGCGACTTTATTTGAGGTGGCCCTAAGCGTNGCCAACAAGTGAGAGAGAATTATTTATTGAAGGCAGTACTTTCTTACATTGGTATAGCAAGCGTAGGTTTGTTTATATCTATTTCTGTTAAAGGCGAGGAGTTAAGTGCAGAGGTGCGGGCTCCTTTGCCTGAAATGGTTGTTACTGCCTCGAGACTTTCAGCTAGCATGGCCTCCCTCTCAAACAACGCTTTGTTAATAAATAGGGCANCTATTGAAGCTCTNGGTGATGCCAACGCCGTGACTTTGCTGAGAAAGTTTTCGGATATTCACATTGACAATCCGGGGGGCCTCGGCGGGGTAAGTTCACTATATTTACGCGGTGCCGAGCCAAATTATACACAGGTGTTTGTCGACGGCATCGCAGTCAACGATCCTACCAATAGTCGGGGAGGCTCCTTTGACATAGGCACGATTGATATCTCAAATGTTCAACGGATAGAGGTCTTAAAAGGTCCGCAGTCGGCAAAATATGGCTCAGATTCTTTGGCGGGTGCCGTCAATTTTATTACTAAAGGAGGTTCTTCTGATGCTCTAGTTGTATTAAAGGAAGGGCTTTCAACTAGCGGTGGTCATACTCATAGTTTTTCGGCTCGCGGACCCATTGTTGGTGGCAAGGGCTTTGCAGTTCTTGGGGCAACTCGTATAGATCAGGGTAGGTTAGTAAAAGGAAGTTCTTATAAGAATACAGTGATAAAGGGCAATGTTGGCCTTAATTTATCACGCTCGGACGTTCTGGACATTGCATTAAGGTCGGCACAGTCAGCAGGGAGCGCCCTTCCCGATGATAGCGGTGGCGAACTCTTTTCTAAAAGCCAATCTGTGGATCACCGCAGGGCTACAGAGATGTCGGTAGGTGTCGAATATAACAGCGCTTTACTAGATACGTGGAGTATTAGTTCTCACTCTTCAGCTTTCAAACGTCGGGAAATTTTTTACTCTCCTGGTGTTGCTCCGGGTCTTCGGAGCGCCGCGGGAATTCCCATCAATAGCAGTGAAACCACTTTTGAAAAAGTGGTGGTTGGNGGTTCCTCCGAAGTTGAAATCGGTCAAAAGGTCTCGGCGGTTTTGGGGGCTGATTTCAGCCACGAGGCGGGGGTTAGTAATGGGAGGCTTATTATCGCTGGGGCACCAAGTGACAATAGGTTTGTGCTTGGTCGACAGAATACAGGCGTGTTTGCGGAGGTCCTATGGCGGGTTCGAGCAGGATGGGTCATAAGTGGCAGTGCTCGCCANGATTCACCCGAAGATTTTGGAAATGTTGTCAATCGTAACCTGGGACTAGTGCACACTAGGNTGCCGACGAGCACAACAATAAAGCTTAATTGGGGTGAAGGATATAAGCTGCCAAGCTTGTATGCGTTGGGTAACGAATTAGTAGGTGATCCGGAGCTCCTGCCAGAGTCCAACAATGCCCTTGAAGTGTCGGTTGGCCAGAAGCTGTATGATGGGAGTGCTAATATCCAATTATCTCTTTTTAAGAATCGTTATAGCAATACGATAGATTTCAATAGTTCCATTAACAAACTTGTTAATCGTTCCGTAGTTTCTAACTGGGGAGGCGGAGTCGACTTTTCATGGCAATCTAGGTCCCCTCTTCTTCTCAAAGGCTATGTAAACTTAGCAAAAAATAATATTCGGGGAACCAATGAGAGGTTGAAAAACAGGCCCGAATGGAGGGCTGGAGCGNATGTGTCGTGGAATGCTGGGAACAACTTGTATCTTAATGGCTCTTTTCGACATGTGGGGAGGGCATTGGGATCTTCGATCCCCACGGGGGACCGCATCTTGAAGGCCTATCAGGTTGCAGACATCTCCACCAACTGGTCTCTAAGGTCTGGTTGGAAACTCTCGCTTTCTGTCGACAATGTATTTAACCGCGAATTTGAGGAGGCAGCAGGCTTTTTAAGTCCGGGCATACTAGCACGATTCTATTTATCTTATCGTTTGTAGGGGCGTCTGCATTTTTGCCTTGGCATGGCCATGCTACCGCNCCTCGGGTGAGATCTATCCCATCCGATTAGGATCAGGCTGGGTGGCGCTGGCCACCCAAGAGGTCAGGCCGCAGCTACCGATTTAATGGGTATCGTGGCCTGTACTTCACGCCCAAGAAGCTCTATTAGGACCACCACTCTTTCATTGTCCGTGAGCTTCTTGAAGAGGACATTGGACAGGGCTAGCGGCCCGTCAACAACTTCTAGTTGTTGACCAGGTGTAAACCTAGGTTCGGCCAATGGTATAAGCCCGTAATCATCTTCACGACTTTGAAGTTGCTCAACTATTGAGTCTGGGACGGGTACTGGTTTATCTCCGCCAGACACAAGATGGGTAACCCCAAGTGTGTTGTTTATAGATCGCCACAATTCTGTTTCTATATCAAGGCTGACAAATAAATACCTCTGAAATAGTGGGCGTAGAACTTTCTTTAAGTATCGAGCATGGCTTACAACCTTGCTGTACCTTGGAAGGTACACCTCGTATCCCTGTCGACGGAGGTGCAGGGCCGCAAGATTTTCCCCATTAGCCTGAGTATAAACAACGTACCAGTGCTTCATCCGTAAGCCTTCCCCTGGCCCATATTTGGCCGTTCCCTATTTATTCNGAGGAGATCTGGGGCGAGGATTCTATCACTCGGGAGAACTAGCAGTAATTTTTCAAAAGTAGCTTGGGGGGTTTGCATATCAGTTATAATGACCACATCGAAGTTGGGGAGGTCTGTTAGCTTTGTGACGATGGGAACTCCCGCTATCGAAGGTTGGTTCGACGNCTCATCTAAAACCCCAATGATCTCAGCGTCATTGTTCAGTGAAGATAAAATGGCTACCTCCCCTAGATCACTGTTGCCTACGAGCGCAATGCGACTAAGTCCTTTCTTATAACAGTGTCCTAAAATTTCGTCACACTGTCCGCGGGCTGACCGGAACATTTCGAAAGAATTCGATAAGTATGAGGCAGTGAGCCTGGCCTTCTCGGAGAAGCCCTTAGGCGTGAGATAATAGAAGTATCGTTGTGTCGGTGCCTCAGTCACCTTCACCCATCCCTTTTTTATGCAACGTTTTAGGTATGCATTAGTGAGGCCCAGGGCAATTTCGACATCTTTTGCCAGAGTTCGCTGGGTGGTAGCTCCATTATGCTCAATAGCATGGATGATTTTTAAAGTTGTGTCTTCTTCAGAAAAACGCGGATCTCTCTTAGCCCCGGTTGTAGGCATTTTTGCTTCGCCCCTCACATCGTTCACAGCGTGAACGTACATTAGATAATATGCTCCCGTCAACCAGGCGGGCGTCTTTCATCCATGGTCCTTCGCTATTAAGATATGATTTGAGAACAAAACTTCACAATATCCTAAAATTCTGAATTAATAGGACTTGTAATCCCACTTGTGGCTGGATTTACCATGAAGATTTTACAAGTTTGCGCAGTAGATTTTACGTTATACCATTTTCTGTTGCCCCTCATTGGTGAGCTCCGTCGGCGAGGTCATCATGTAACGGCAGCTTGTTCTGATGGACCTTTCGCGGAGCATGTTCGGGATAGTGGCCTTAAGGTTGAGGCCGTTCCATTTTCGCGGAATATTTCTTCCCTGTCGGGTCACGTAAGAGCATATCGGGCCTTGGTTTTACTATTGAGACAAGAAAGGTTCGATATTATTCACGTTCATACTCCTATTGCGGCGGCAATTGGACGGTTGGCTGCTTGGAGGGAAAAGGTGCCGACGGTAGTCTATACGGCTCACGGCTTTTATTTTCATGACAGAATGTGGTTTCCAAAGCGTCTAATTTTTATAGCGATAGAGTGGTTGTTGGGACGTTTTACAGACGTGTTGTTCACCCAGTCTCAGGAAGATGCGGCGACAGCGTGCCAATTCAATTTGTGTAAAACTGGAAGAGTACGGGCCATTGGCAATGGAGTAGACCCAAAGGTATTTTATCCAAATTCTAATATGGAGAACCGGAAGCAGAGACGGATTGCTCTCGGCACAAAACCNGAGGCCTGCGTCATAATGATGGTAGGAAGGTTGGTAGCGGAGAAAGGCTACCGAGAATTGTTTTGCGCTATGGAACATTTGGATGCGGAGCTTTGGGTTGTAGGAGAGCGTTTGCCAAGCGATCATGCTCGAAGTATCGAGGCTGAAATTGAGCGAGTTGTGGATAATGACCCAATCAAAGATCGGATAAAATTTTTGGGGCAGCGAAGTGATGTGCCGGAGTTATTGCGTGCCTCAGACATTTTCGTGCTTCCCTCCCATCGGGAAGGAATGCCACGCTCAATTATAGAGGCAATGATGACAGGTCTTCCGGTAGTGGCCACCGACGTACGGGGTTCTCGTGAAGAAGTTTCTCATGGATCTACAGGATTTTTAGTAGCCGTCGGAGCCGTTGAAGCCCTCAGAAAAGCTTTAGACACTTTGATAAAGGATGAGACGTTGCGGCGTTCCCTGGGACAAGCGGGCCTGCGGAAAGCAAGTGTGTT
The DNA here is from genome assembly GCA_002728255.1 of Rhodospirillaceae bacterium. Classification (NCBI taxonomy): domain Bacteria; kingdom Pseudomonadati; phylum Pseudomonadota; class Alphaproteobacteria; order Rhodospirillales; family Rhodospirillaceae; species Rhodospirillaceae bacterium. The sequence goes on from PBWV01000001.1 coordinate 80,120, forward strand.
ATTTGACGAAAGCGGTGTAATAGCCACTCAGATCAAAGAACTTTCTTTGTGATTTTTTGGTGGCTTGGGGTCCTACCACTTATTTCGAAGTTCCCTGAGGCGAAGAAAAACTTCCTTAGGGCTAGGGTTTTCGGCTAGTGAAGGAAAGGACTCTCGNAAAGTATTAATAACGGACTGGCTCTGCAGGCGGAAAAAGGTATTTACTTCTTTTTCTAGGCCCAGAGTGGTGATTAGCGCGTCATGAGGGTTTTGTTGTTTAGTTTCGGAGAGCAACTGTTTCGCTCTAGTGTTTAGGGGCTCACGATCTATGGTGAATTCAAGATTATTCAATAAGTAGTCATGCCCTGGGTATAGCCTTGTTGTATCAGGGAGGTTATCTAGCTGCTTAACGAAGGTTTGGTAGAGCTCCTCCGGGTGACCGCCATTGTGACAATTGCCTGCTCCCGCATTAAAGAGTGTGTCGCCGCTGAATAGTGCAGGTATATCGGTGTGGGATAAAACACAGACATGGCTCATGGTGTGGCCGGGGGTATCAAGACATTCTAGTTCGACGGTCTTACCTACTTTGATTATATCGCCTGCTTGTAGCCCAACATTCATATTTGGTATCTTGGATTTTGCGTTGGCATGAGCGAGGATCTGGGCGCCAGTGGATTTAACCATCTCGGCATTGCCGCCTATATGATCACCATGCTCGTGGGTATTGAGGATCTTAACTATGTTCCAACCTAGCTTATCCGCTGCTGCCAAACATTTTTTATGGTCTAACGGGTCGATGGCCAATGCGTCCCCGGTCTCGCTACACGCGATTAGGTAGTTGAAATTTCGGTAGTCATTCTCTGTGTAGATTTGTTCAACTTCCATGTGTCTTCTCCGTACTACCCGGTTGTTAGGCAAATGTTTTTGAAAAACAGCTATCACCAAGCAGAGCTTAGCAGTTCAGGTGACGTGTCACTAGCATTGCAGAAATTTAGTGAGTTGTGGTGGCGGGGTAAAGTCAACTACCGGCATTCAGCGCACCGGCTCTTTTTAGGGCTACATCCAGAAGTACTTGAGCCCCAGCTACGAGGTGCTCATCTTTTGCGTTTTCTGCTTCATTATGGCTAAGGCCTTCATCACAAGGGATAAAAATCATACCTGTTGGACAAATATCCGCCATATACTTTGCGTCGTGGCCTGCCCCACTAGTTATCCTTCGGTAGGTGTATTGCCGGAAGGCGGCCATGGCCTCAACGGTATCCACTGTTTCAGCATCAAATATAGTGGGTGGCGAATACCAAATTTCATNNATGCTTCCCTGCACGCCCCGCTCCTTCCGTATTTTTTGGAAGACAGCCTGAAGTTCCTTTTTCATTGCAGACAATACACCCGCGTCAGGGTGCCGCATGTCAATGCCCAACTTAACTTGGCCCGGGATGACATTGCGGGAGTTTGGGTGGGTGTCCACTTCTCCCACAGTAGTTCGCCCATCGGGNGCGTGTTGAAGGGCAATATTCTCTATTTGTAGGATTAAGTCAGATGCGGCTATAAGTGCATCATTCCTGGCTGGCATGGGGGTTGGACCGGCGTGAGCCTCCCTCCCCTGAATGATAATGTCNAACCACCGAATGCCCTGGATCCCAAGTACCACGCCGATGGTCGTATTTTCTCGTTCAAGAATGGGGCCCTGTTCAATATGAGCTTCCAGGTAGGTGTGGATGGCCCTGTTTCCACAGAGATGCTCGCCGGCATAGTTTATTGCATCAAGGGCTTCGCCAATAGAAATGCCGTTGATGTCTTGTGTTGAAAGAGCTTTTTCTAAATTTAGAGATCCGGAGAATACACCCGATCCCATCATCGCCGGCGGGAAGCGGGAACCTTCTTCGTTTGTCCAGGAGACAGCTTCTACAGGCCTATCTGTCTCAATCCCGCTATCATTGAGACATCTTATGACTTCAAGTGCTGCTAAGACGCCATAGGCTCCATCAAACTTGCCCCCGGTTGGCTGGCTGTCGAGATGGCTGCCCAGAACAACGGGTGCGAAATGATTGTTTTTGCCAGGCCGGCGAGCAAAAATATTGCCAATTTGGTCTATTGAAATTTCGCAATTTTCGGTCTTTGCCCACGAGGCAAATAGGTCGCGCGCAGTTTTATCCTCAACAGTTGCTGCTAGGCGGCATACGCCTCCTTTTTGNGTTCCACCNATTTTTGCCATTTCGGAAAGGCTATTTAANAGGCGTTTGGGATCAATNTGCGGCATGNGCAAACTATAGTGGTGGGCGTTTGNTAGTAAAACTAATNGCCTTTTCGAAGGCGCGGCTGCAATTCAGCACCCCGGCGTCATCGTACATGGACCCTATGATTTGTAATCCGATAGGCAGGCCCAGTGTAGTAAATCCAGATGGTATTGAAGCTGCTGGTTGCCCTGTAAGATTAAATGGCCCTGTCAGAGGGGTCCATCCAATCGTATCGTTATCGTATTCCGGCGGGTTTGGTCGCCCTGCGTCGAAAGCGGCGATTGGGAGAGNAGGGCAAATTAAAAAGTCAAAAGTTTGAAAGAAGTTTTTCATGTATCTGCCATTTGAGACCCTATCTGTCTCGGCTGCCTTGAGGGAGAGCATGCTGAGCTTTTCACCATATTCGACCATGTCGGTCAAAGTCGGCTCAAGCAGCCCTCTTTCTTCCACGCTCAAGTTGCTAGCCATATGTGCCGCGCCGGATGCGAAGAAAAGAACAACTATTTCTCGTGGATCGACAGGCCACTTTACTTCCACATGCTCTACTTCTGCACCCAAAGAAGAGAAGCATTCAGAGGCCTCTTGCAGAGAATTAGCTACTTCTGGATCGACCTTAGTGTCTAGGCCAAGATCCATGCTAACCGCTATTTTTTTGCCCCTAATATCGGGGTTAAGAGACCCTCGGTATTTACAACTTATGGGAGGAAGGCTTTGCCAATCCCTTGGGTCAGGTTGTGAAATAACGTCTAACATGAGCGCTGCGTCTGTGACGGTCCTTGACATTGGACCCGCGTGGGAGAGAGTTCCAAAAGGACTGGCTGGATAAACAGGCACACGGCCGAACGAAGGTTTTAGTCCATATATGCCTGCAAATCCAGCGGGTATTCGAATAGATCCGCCAGCATCAGTCCCTATGGCCAATTGGCCCATNCCTGATGCCACGGCAGCGCTTGCGCCGCCACTGGAGCCCCCTGGTGTTTTTTTCAGGTTCCAAGGGTTTCTAGTTATCCCCTGCAACAAACTATCCGTAACCCCTTTATGACCAAACTCAGGGGTGGTTGTTTTCCCAACTAGGATAGCGCCGTTCTCCTTGAGCCGCTCGACACAAGGTGCATCCTCATTCCATTCCTGGTCTTTACTGGTAGCCCTAGAGCCTTTTAGTGTTGGCCAGCCCTTGGTGATCACCATATCCTTTATGGTTGTTGGGATACCATCCAATAATCCAAGAGGATTCCCAGACTGCCATCTTGCCTGGGATTCCAAAGCTTNTTGCCGGGCATTGTCGCGGTCAACCAGGGTGAAAGCATTAAGTTTTGAATTGTGAAGTTCTATTTGGTCTAAGCACGCCTCTAATGCNTCAACGGGGGATACAAAGCCCTTACGATAATTCTCCAGCAAGTCCGTGGCTGACATAAAGGCTAGGTCATTAGACATTTTGGGGCTTTCCTAACTGCGGGGTTGATGTGATTAACGTTGCCTTCTTGCTACCTGAGACCAAATACGTAAAATTCTTGCGCGCTGTTCTATTATATTACTTAGCATCTTTATCAGGCTCTTTGTAGAGCAGTCTTTTACGCTACCACAGTCGGTGTGAGTAATTTTTTGAGAAAAGGTTAGTAAAATGGCAAAATTCAAGGTGTTGTATCCCGATGTGTTATCGGCGGATGATAACGCGGTGGAGCGGAAAATTTCGGGGGATTCAGCTGAGTTCTTCATCTTTAATGAGAAGAGCCCTAGCAATATTGGAGACGATGTTTGGGGCTCGGCTGAGGCAATGGTGACAGGGCTATCTATGCCGATCGGCGCGGCAGTTATTGCAAAATTGGAAGAGTGCAAGATCATTGCCCGCCTCGGCGTGGGATATGACCTCATCGATATCGAGGCGGCAGGNGCCAAGGGAATTCCAGTCTGTAATGTGCCAGACTATGGAACCAACGAAGTAGCGGACCATGCCCTTGCCTTGCTTCTTTCGTTAACGCGCGGAATTTCTCAATATACAGAGACATATCGGAACGCTGGCTCAGACGGATGGGATTACAAAATTACTCCGGTAATGACGAGAATGGTCGGCAAGTGTTTTGGGGTTGTGGGACTAGGTCGTATCGGCACGGCTGCAGCCATGCGGGCCAAGGGGTTTGGCATGAAGGTAATAGCTTACGATCCGTATATCCCTCATGGTCAGGAGCTGGCATTGCAGGTNGACAGAGTTCACTCCTTAGAAGAGTTGTTAAGCTCTGCTGACTTTGTAAGTATCCATTCCCCCTTATCGGATGAAACCCATCACCTTATTAACAAGGCCGCTGTATCCAAAATGAAGGAGGGGGCCGTGCTTGTGAACACGGCTCGTGGTGGGATCTGCGATTTGGACGCGATCTATGATGGCTTAAAGTCGGGTCGGATTGGGGCGGCCGGGCTAGACGTATTTGAGCATGAGCCCCCAGCCAATACCCATCCGCTAATTACCGCGTGGCGAGCTCGGGAGGNTTGGCTCGAGGGCCGCTTTGTGGCAACCCCTCATTCAGCGTTCTTTAGTCCGACGTCGTCAAGAGAGCTTAGAGAAAAAGCCATTACGACATGCATAGATCGCCTTGAGAATGGGCGTCTCCGTAATTGCGTTAACCTAGAGTTCTTGAAAACGGGTTAGAAGCAAAGCCCGACGCATTGCCAGACCTGGTTTCTAATGCATCGTAGGTGTCCNGTCTGTTCCTTTTTATGCACTGCTACTTGGCCGGGCTTTGATGTTCTCGTACCATCTTTTTAGATGAGTTTGACTCTCGGTAATGCCCATTTTGGACCAGCCCGCAAAATCTACCATTACGTATGCCGTTATATCGGCGATGGAGAAAATATCCGACGCAATAAATTTCCGGGATTCCATATGGTCGTTAAGGAGATTGAAGAAACGCTCTACACGAGTGCGGCTTCTGGTAACCAGTTCCGGTATTTGTTCATAGCTATCATTTCCCGCTAGTGCGCGGCCAGCAAATCGCTTGTTGTAGTTCCGAAAAGCCTCCCCAGCTGGCATGTAACCCTGCAGTTCTACTTGGCGTTGCCACATTTCTACTACTGCTTTTTCCTTCGGGTCCCTACCCATCAGAGGCGGATTAGGCTGTACTTCCTCAAAATATCTGCAGATTGCCACGGATTCCGATATTAGGGTTCCGTCTTCCAGAACCAAGGCGGGCACGGTGCAGGATGGATTAATCGACCGATATTCGTCTCCTACGTTTTCACGGTTATCGCCTAGATCGATTTGTATGATCTCAACTCCCTCGATCCCTTTTTCGGCCATAAAAATCCGCGCACGCCTTGGATTCGGCGCCATTCCAAAATCAAAAAATTTCATCAGTTATACTGCCTTTCATATTGTGGAAAACCCTCAGTCANCTGGTGGAACGNAACGACTCCTATGAGGCGCCAGTTTAGCTGATTTTTTGCCTAACGATTTCGGATCCTTTGGCTAACGCTTCGAGTTTGGCAAAAGCAACTTCGCGGGGGACATATTTGAAACCACAGTCGGGTGCAGGGACGATATTTTCTGGGCGGATATGTGGCAGAGCCCGTTCTATCCGTTTGGCAACCGTTTCTGGGGTCTCCACTGTCATATCATCGAGATTAATTACACCTAAAATAATNGTCTTGTGTGCGATGGGCTCAAGTGCAGAGAGATCAAGGGTTGGTTGAGCTGTTTCAAGGGAGATCTGGTCGATGCTGCACTCGCTCAATTCTTCAAGGAACTGATACTCATCAGGACGATCCTTGATCATAGCGGCATAGCCCATACATAGATGTAGTGCTGTGGTTCCGGTAACGCCCTCAAGAGAGCGGTTGATTACCTCAATTGCATATTCTTTCGCTGGCCCTGGTCTAGCTTGAACCCAAGGCTCATCAATTTGAACAATATCGGCTCCAGCCGTAAAAAGGTCTTTGATTTCTTCGTTAACTGCTATGGCATAATCCATGGCGAGTGCTTTGGGGTCTTTGTAATATTGGTCTTCGGCCTGTTCTGACATTGTGAAAGGCCCGGGGAGGGTAGCCTTGATTATTCGATCAGTGTGAGATCGCAGAAATTTGATATCTTCCACGCCGACTGGGTGTTTTCTTCGGATTGGTTGCACAATTAGAGGCACAGGGTTTGGGGTTCCTTTTCGTGAAATGGCGGTGCCCGTCTGTTCTGGATCGGNCCCCTCTAGTGCGGTTGCAAAGTGGTTTGAGTAACTTTCGCGCCGCATCTCTCCGTCGGTAATGATATCGATGCCAGCGCGTTCCTGATCTCGTATTGCCAAAATTGTCGCATCGTCTTGGGCCTGAGAAAGCCACTGCTCCTCAACTCTCCAAAGATCGGGCCGTTGGGCACGAGGTGGCGACCCGGCAGTCAACGTTTCGCGGTCGATCAACCAGTCGGGCTGGGCATAACTACCTGTAACGGAGGTCGGAAAGAGAGGTGTAGTATTTGTCATCATCTTGGCTTTCAATTTCTGAGTGCGGGAAACGTGTCTAACTTGTGGCCTCGCTGGGTACGTAATTCAGTTTCTCAAGTCTTTATAATATTGGCACAGCATATGGCTCTACAACTGGAAAATAATTTTGTGGTAGGTCGGATTTTAGCAGGATAGACAATTTATACTAATTTGTTGGGATGTGGGTAGGCGTGGATAATTTTAGCTTACGATGGCATACTATAGGGGGAATGGTTAAAACGATTGTTCTATGGGTGCTTTTTGATGTGCTTGCGTATGCAGGTATTCAGATTACTAGGATTGGGCGAGGTATGACAAAGATACTGTTAATTCAGGGGGCCAATATGGCTTGGCTTGGGCGTCGGCAACCCGAGATCTATGGGACCGTCACTGCTAACCAGTTAGATCAAGATCTGCAGGCTCATGCTGCTAAGAACTCCTACGACCTTGAGATTTTCTATACCCACCTGGAGGGTGAGGCGATTGGCCGGGTTTATCAGGGTGTAGATGAGTCTATTGATGGGTTGGTGATGAACCCCGCGGGCTTTACGTATAGGGGAGAGGCNTTGCGCGATTGTATTTTGGCATGTGGGGGGTTGCCCTACATAGAGGTGCATATATCGAACTTAGGTAAACGTGATATTAAGTCAGCTTTAGTGAGTGCGGCGGATGGCATGATAATGGGGTTTGGACTCCATGGCTACGTTTTGGCGCTAGATGGTATGTTGGATTTGTTAAAAAATAATAAGGCATGAGCAAACTAGTCCCCCAACCGGGTATAATGGATATTGCTCCCTACGTTCCAGGTCTTTCCAAGGCACCAGGCAGTGGGCCAATAGCAAAGTTGTCTTCCAACGAAACCCCACTTGGTACAAGTGATTTAGCAATAGAGGCGTACCGGGCGTCTGCCCCTGATTTGCATCGTTATCCAGATGGGTCGGCAGAAAAAATGCGGTTGGCNATNGGGCANAGGTTTAATCTTGATCCTAACCNGATCGTTTGCGGAAACGGATCGGATGATCTCATCTACCTACTTGCTGGGGCGTTTTCGGGCGGGGGGTCTGAGGTGCTTTTCNCCCGGTATTCTTTTGCCATGTACGAAATTGCAGCTCAATCCGTGGGGGCCACCCCTATTGCTGCTGCGGACGAGGAGCTTGGTAGCAANGTAGATAACTTGTTAGAGGGCGTTACCGCCCAAACAAAGGTTTGCTTTTTGGCTAACCCTAACAATCCGACGGGCACTTATCTGCCAGCCGCAGAACTTGCGAGGTTAAGGAGGGAGCTGCCGGAAAATGTTCTGTTGGTAATCGATGCAGCCTATTCCGAGTACATGCAGCAGCCGGACTACTCAGATGGCATCGATCTTGTAGATAGTTATAGCAATACTGTAGTTACGCACACTTTTTCTAAAATTTATGGACTTGCTGCGCTACGACTTGGCTGGTTGTATGGCCCTCCCCAGGTGGTAGATATTCTGAACCGAGTCCGTTGCCCTTTCAATGTTAGTGAAGCTGCCCAGGCAGCAGGTGTTGCTGCCCTCCAAGACACGGCATTTGTTGAGGCAGCTATTAAGCATAACGAAATGTGGAGACCATGGTTGGAGGGGAAGCTTGGGGGTATAGGTCTGACCATCCATCCAAGTGCTGCTAATTTCATTCTTATCAGTTTTGGTGAGGGTGCTGTGGGTAAAGCAAAACAGGCTTACAATTACTTGATGGAGAACGGTGTAATAGGTCGACGCCTTGATGGTTATGGGCTTTCCGAACATTTGCGGTTTTCTATTGGGTTGGAAGCCGAGAACAAGAAGCTGTTAACATTGCTTAGGAATTTCCAAAATAACTAGTGGGAGTAGTAAGACGGGGCAATGTGTCTTGCCTATTTGGGGCTTCTCGGATATCTGTTGATGGAGTTTAAGAGAAATATAAGGGGCGGAAAGATGAGTTTGGATATTGAACAATACACTCAGGAGCACCAGGCGACCTGGGAGACTTTTATAAAGCTATCGATATATGGAACAGTTGGAGTTATAGCGATACTAGTTCTGATGGCTATTTTTCTATTGTAAAAGCTAGACACTTTGCCCCTGGCGTAAGCTCAAATTCAGTTGGGCAGTTCTCGTTTCGGAGATGGGCGCCAAACTAATAAAGTGGGCCCGGGCTTGGGTTGTTGTTTTCATAGTGCCAGTGGTATTTGGACTAGGCGCTGTCAAGATTATAGGGATGTAGTTAACCCTATGCAGGTTTAGTGTCCTGGCTACTTTGGTTCTGCCGGCAACAGATTCGTCGTAAAGAGGGGCGGGGACTGAGGTTAGTAAGTATTGGAGAGTCAGGTGATTTCGGCCGAGCACTGCAGATGAATAAGAGGCCTCTTTTTGTCTACTAACTCTATCGTTTGATTAAAGGGAGCGATGACTAAAGTGGATTCTGTATTTGCCCAATTCCGACTAGATAATAAAATTGCTTTTATAACAGGCGCTGGGGACGGTTTGGGGCGGATTGCGGCGCTTGCTTTGGGTGAGGCAGGTGCGCATGTGTGTGTATCTGACATAAACCTCGAGTGGGCCGAAAAAGTAGCCGAAGAAATAATGAAAGCAGGGGGTGCTGCCGANGCCAGGAAAATGGATGTTGCTAATAATCCTGAGATTGAATCAGGAATAGCGGGCATAATTGGTCAGCATGGAAGGATCGATATTCTTGTTAACAACGTGGGNCTGGCAAAGCGTGCGCCAACGGAGAAGTTATCCCTCGAAGATTGGAATGAGATTGTCCAAGTAAATCAGACCCAAGTTTTTGTGTGCTCTCGTGAAGCTGGGAAACANATGCTGCGTGNAGGGGAAGGCTCTATTATCAACGTCTCTTCAATTATGGGTTTGGTTGGTGGCGGTTTTTACCCGAATCTGCCCTATCACGCGACCAAAGGGGCCGTGGTAAATATGACCAGGGCCTTGGCGGCGGAATGGGCAGGACGTGGCATTCGGGTTAACGCAATTGCCCCGACCTTTGTGAAGACAAATCTTACCATTCCGGTGAGAGCGGACCCCATAGCTACTCAGTGGATTATCGATAAGACCCCGATGGGGCGTTTTGCTGAGCCAGAAGAGTTGGCAGGAGCATTCCTTTTTCTAGCAAGTCCGGCGGCCAGTATGGTGACAGGACAAACATTGGCAGTTGATGGTGGATGGACTGCCGTCTAAAGCCGCTATAGGCGCATCGGATCCATTAGGTTTTGTAGTTGGAGTTATCTCTTTCGAGAAGCCTTTTTAGAGCAGCAAAATGTCGGTTGAAATTTGCTGCTGCACCGCTTTCCTCAGCCTCTATCTGCAAAGCGGTTGTTCGCACTACTTCTTCTGGCAATTTTCGCAAAGGTCTACCCGTTGACATAGCGATAACTTGGGCTTCGCACGCGCGGTTNAGAAAATAGAGCTTATCCCATGCCTGTGCTATGCTATTTGCCAGGACGGTAATTCCGTGGTTAGCCATAAATAAAATGTCCTTGTCTCCGAGTACCTTGGCTATGCGTTCTCCCTCAGTGGCGTNGAAAGCGCCCCCGGGATAATCATCGTCGTAGGCCACCTTCCCAAAAAATCGACAGGAGTTCTGATCCGCATATTCTAGNCGCCCAGACTCAATCATACACAAGGCCAAAGGGTAAGGTGGGTGGCAATGCATGACACAGTTTGTGTCAGGTCTTGCTGTGTAGATGGAATTATGAATATGAAAGGCGGTGGGTTCCACAAAGCCCTCTCCCTCTAGCCGTTCACCTTCATTGTTGACCCTCAGCAGGTTGCTTGCGGTAACCTCTTCCCAATGCAGGCCATAAGGGATTAAAAGAAATTGGTTTGGAGCCCCGGGCACCTTCACTGTTAGGTGATTATCAATGCCCTCATTGAATGAAAATTGTGCGGCCAGTCGATAAGCGGCCGCTAGATCTTCTCGCTGANTTTGAATATCTTCCTTTGTTCCCATTGATAGTTCCCATTATCATGTACACGCGCCGTTTGGTTTACACTGGTAGTGTGTTGCCAATCGAGATGAATTAGGCGCGAGGTTGTCGTCTCATAATGCTTGGTAATATTATAGATGAGGGGGGGGAATATGAAAGAGTTGCTTGAAGGTAGGGTGGCGGTGGTTACTGGGTCAGGCAGCGGAATTGGTGCTGCCGTGACGCAATCATTTCTTAAGTCCGGGGCTTCAGTGGTGGCAACGGGCCGCCGTATGAAGAAGTTGGAACGATTAGGTCAGCATGAACAGTTAGAATTAGTAGCTGGAGATGTAACCGAGCCCGATTTTGCAGGACACCTCTTGGATACCGCAATATCAAGGTTTGGGAAATGCGATATAGTTGTTAATAATGCGGGCGTCATGTGGGCGGGGGCAAGTCACGAAATTGATATCGAACACGTTATTTCTATGGTACGTGTCAATATTGAGGCGGCATTTAGGGTTGCCCATTTATTCGTGAGACATTTTTACAAACAGAATTCGGGGCACATCATAAATACTTCGAGTGTTTTGGGTACTAAAGTGCGTCCCAACGCGGGTGCCTATAGCGCAACAAAATATGCGGTTGAAGCTTTATCTGAGACGATGCGGATGGAGCTATCCGAGACAAATGTAAAAGTTACGTGCGTGGAGCCAGGGCTAGTAATGACCGATTTACATGACCATTTTGATGTGCACCCGAAGGATGCGTCAGGGCTAGATGAACCGTTAGTGCCAGATGATATAGCTAGAATAGTCCTCCAGGTTGCGACGCAGCCTGCGCATGTTTTGATCCCCAAGGTTATGGTGTTACCAAAACACGGGGCCATTTAAGATTTGTTTGGCTAATTGTTNGGGTGCTCACTATCAGAGNCAAGAGTTACTTCCGCTGTCTTAAAGTAGATTAGACTGGAAGTTAGCACCAGGCATCCGACTATTGTGAAAAGTACTGCATAAGCGGTGGTGGGATAGGCGCCATCTGTAGTGTTATATTGGTTCATCACCCCCCCGCTCAGGACCTGCATACATCCCACTCCGCCGAACCCAAATAAATTAGCCAGAGTGAGGCCGCGGCCCATCATGTGTTGTGGCATAAGCGTTCTCACGTGACTAATTATTAGGACTCCGTAGCCACTTAAGACTCCCTGTAAGCATACGATGCCCATGAGCAAGGTGGGAGTGCTTGGGGGCAGAAAAGCTATAGCTAAAAACATGAACCCCGAAGCTATCGATCCGAACAGAACCATGCTTTTCAGCGTCCAAAACTTGGGAGCGAGCCAGGCATAGAGGAAGCCGCCAGCAATAAGGCCGGCTGCCATGCCCATAAGCAAACGTGATGCCTCGATAGTCGTGGTTCCGTGTATGTCACGAAAATATGGGGTGCCCCACAAGCCTAACAATACCATCGTGGCCCCGTAAGCCACGGTATTTAATGGCAAAAGAAGAATCAGTTGAGGATTTTTTGCGATGTGCCCGATCCCACGTGCTGTCTGCTTTAGTGTTTCAGATGCAGCTGGTGTACATTTGGTACCTGGAGGATAATCTCTTACCAGGAGCCAAATTAGGTAGGCAATCAGCGTCGTAACGGCGGCCATAACGAGAATAGCCCCCCGCCAACCCAGCCACTCTTCTGCCCAAGCTAGTGGCAGGGNGGCTACTAGGGCTCCACTCCCCCCAATGCCGCTGGCTATTGCGACCATGAAAGGAAATCGCTGGACTGGCAGCCAACGCGAAAAGATTACGAGCGTTCCCATAAGACAAGTGGCGCAGCCAAGCCCGATTATGCTCCTCCCTGCAATAAGTTGGGCGGGGGTTTGGGCGGAAGCAAATATGATCGCTCCTAGGGCGACGAGTGAGAAAAGCAAGGCGTTAACTCTTCGGGGGCCATATCGGTCCAAAAGAACGCCACATGGGACCTGCGCCATTGCAAACACAAGGAAATAGGCGCCCCCTAGCGTCCCCAGCAAGTTAGCGGATAAGGCAAACTCTTCCATTAGGGTTGGAGCTAGGACGCCTATTGATGCCCGGTAAAACTGGCTAATAAGGAAAGCAAAACAAAGTATAGCTACCATTGCGGTAAGCCTGATGGATACTATGCGAGCCATATTTANGGGTGCCATAAAGGTGAACAAAGAGGTTGGTGGGGTAGCAATCTCATTATAGACTAGTCAACTTAAAACGACGGGCTCAATCATTATGGTGTTGTATTTCTAGCCCACCCCTGAAAGAATGCGCCCCGATATAAATCCCTACTTCTAGTTTTAATAAGTGTGGGAGCGCGAGGATTTTGCGTGCGAAGCTGGTGTGTGATGGTAACGTGAGCTTGAGGAGAGATGTTGATGCAACATTTGTTGACAGTAAGCCGCGCGCTAGATGGCTTTTTATCAAGTATTGGGCGCATTGCGGCGTGGCTTTTGTTGCCCATGATGTTGGTAATAATAGTTGATGTAATCACTCGAAAGTTCGGCTTGTTGACCAGTGTTAAGGACTTTTTCTTGGCTAGTGGCATGCAGGGGTCCCACGATGTAGTAGACAAATATATCACATCAACAAAGATGCAGGAATTGGAGTGGCATCTTCATGCTGCCCTATTTTTGTTGTGNATGGGATTTGGTTATGTAAAGAACTCACACGTGCGCATCGAAATAGTACGTGAGAGATTTGACGCTGAGACAAAGTCCTGGTTGGAAGTGATTGGAATCGTGATTTTTATCATTCCATATACATATTTATTGTTTCGTTTTGGGTTCAATTTTGCTGAACGGTCATTTCAGATGAATGAGGTGTCGGCAGCTTTGACTGGCCTAAGCCATCGTTGGATTATTAAGGCATTTCTCCCTCTGGGAATGGTCTTATTATTTTTGGGTGCGCTGGCAGTTCTTTTGCGAAATCTGGTTTTTCTTTTCGGAACATCTGAGGAGAGTGCTGTGGCAAAGGAGATGTGCCCTGAATTATCATCTGAAGGGGCGAAGCCNCCTGGCGTTGAAAGCACCTAATAAATTAAATCGGAGTAGCATTCATGGATCTCGTTTATTTGCTTCCAGCCTTGATGTTTTTAGCGTTGGCTTTGCTTTTGTTCAGCGGTTTTCCTGTTGCTTGGGTGCTGGGCGGTGTTGGGATAGGTTTTGGTTTTATCGGAATGCACTATGGTGTGTTTGAGTTTATTTACTTCTTCAATGTTATTTCCCGTATCTGGGGGAGTGCGGCCGAAAACCTTATTTTGGTAGCTGTCCCCATGTTTATTTTTATGGGTACTATGCTCGAGAAGTCGGGAGTTGCAACTGACCTTCTTCACTGTCTTCAAGTATTGCTCAAACGTACCCCAGGCGGTTTAGCTTTATCTGTTACGATAATGGGGACGATAATGGNCGCTACTACGGGGATTATCGGCGCATCGGTTGTAATGATGAGTCTTTTAGCGCTGCCTGTAATGTTGGAGCGTGGTTATCAGGTGCAACTGGCTTCTGGAACCATTGCTGCATCGGCAACCCTTGGAATTCTTATCCCGCCCAGTATAATGCTCGTGATTATGGCGGATCTACTGTCTATCTCGGTGGGCACGCTTTTCTTGGCAGCAATCTTTCCGGGGTTACTATTGGCCCTTCTTTACCTTGTTTATATATATATACGGACTCGCTTGAACCCTAGCCTTGCTCCACCATTGCCTGACTCATTAGGCCCTGATACCAGAGCCGAACTGTATGTCATGGTGATCAGGAGTTTTGTCCCACCAATTAGTTTGATTGTCTTTGTTCTCGGGTCGATTTTTGCTGGATGGGCAACTCCAACTGAGGCGGCAGGCGTTGGTGCTTTGGGGGCAGTTTTGTTGGCACTAATGAATCGACGTCTTAATTATCAAGTCCTCAAAGATGTCTTGATTCGTTCGGCTCTGACCATCGGAATGATCTTTGGAATTTTTATTGGGGCTACTTGTTTTTCATATGTTTATCGGGTTCTGGGTGGGGATGACGTGGTCCACAATTTCATCATGCACATTGGCCTTGGCGACTGGGGCTTGTTATTTCTGATGATGGGAATGGTCTTTCTGCTTGGCTTTTTCTTTGATTGGATAGAAATCACGTTAATCGTNNTNCCTCTTTTTGCCCCCCTTATGAAGCTAATGGATTTTGGNNCNCATATCCCGTTTGGGGCAGTAGATATTGTTCCTTGGATAGCCATACTNTTGGCTGTTAATTTGCAGACCTCGTTTTTGACGCCNCCGTTCGGGTTTGCNNTGTTNTATATGAAGGGGGTGGCNCCNCCACATGTNAAGATGCAACAGATNTATGGTGGGATAATTCCGTTTGTTACGTTGCAGTTGATAGGNTTAGGCTTTGTAATNGGNTTTCCCCANCTAGCNCTGTGGCTCCCNCATGCACTTTTGGACTGAGTTTGAGGTCANTGTAGNGGNTTGATTCTGTANCATAGAGCACATGCCTAAGGAGNGGAANGTGAGAGAGAAAGCGGGGGGAGAAAGTTTCTTAGTCCCCATAGAGGTCTGTTCTAGGCCGTGTGTCCTTGCTCTTTTATGCCGCTCGAATCCTTGGTTACGTTGTCTCCTGGTTGCAATCAGCGTTTTGTTTCTCTCCTTGTCGGCTGCTGCGGATGAGTTGGATGCAGGGGAGGCGCACTCTTTAGCCGTAAACCAGGGCCTAATTATTGTAGATATCCGCCGGGCCAGCGAGTGGCGTAAAACAGGAATGCCAGCGAATAGCCATGGTATAAGTTTGCAAAACTTTTTGAAAAAGATTCGGAAGGATTTCACAAAGGATATTATAAACCTTGTGGATGGGGATTTGCGGAGACCGATAGCACTCATTTGTGCTACGGGCGGGCGCTCTGGCTACGCTTCTGGAATGTTGAGAGAGGCAGGCTTTTCTCAGGTATATAATATTGGAGAAGGAATGCTGGGGAATGGCACCCTGCCGGGCTGGGTGGCGAGAGATTTACCTATGCGTGATTGTGACAACTGTTGACGATGGGTGGCCAGGCGTTGTAGGCATCGACCTACGCTGAGATTTCTATGGGGGCTTGGCCTCGGCCGGAGATTCAGCTAAGTTTTGTAGAACTAACTAAACAGGATTTAATGTCGATGAATTATCGTAATTGCCTCGCCGCGTTTTTTGGTACTCTGTTCCTTCTAAGTGCTGGATCTGCGCTCGCCGCGGATATAGAAAAGGGCAAGAAGGTTTTTCGCAAATGTAAGGCTTGTCATACAATTAAGGCAGGCGGGAAAAGTACAATTGGGCCAAACCTGCATGGCGTTGTTGGTAGGGCTGCTGCTGCCGTCGATGGCTTCAAGTACTCGAAGGCGATGAAGGAATCTGGTTTGGTTTGGGACGAAGCAAATTTGACGGCTTATCTGACCAAACCTAAGGAATTTCTTCCTGGCAACAAAATGCCATTTCCTGGCCTTAAAAAGCCAGAACAGATTGAAAATGTGATTGCCTATATTATTGAGAAGTCCAAATAACTTTGGTTTTTCTTTAGTAGGATCTGGTTGGCATGACCGAATTACTTGTCTTGAAGTCATTGGTTTTGATTCTCTAATAGGCTAGGCCTAATGAAAATTCAGGGAAGATATTTGGTTTGTGCCGAACGGGATCAAGTATGGGCGGCTTTGAACGACGAAAGGGTCCTTAGCAGATGTATCCCGGGTGTAAAAACGCTGGAAAAAATATCTAATACCGAATTTGCGGCGACGGTAACTACCAAAGTGGGTCCTGTTAAGGCTACGTTTTCAGGTGAGGTTACCTTAAGCGACCTAGATCCACCTAATGGTTATAAAATAAGCGGAGAAGGCCAAGGTGGAGTGGCGGGTTTTGCCAAAGGAACTTGCTTGGTCAGGTTGACTGAGGCACAGGCCCAGACGGACCTGAGGTATGAAGCTGAGGCGCAGGTCGGCGGTAAGCTTGCACAAATTGGGTCCCGAATGGTTGTCGGGGTAGCAAAAAAGACAGCGGATCAGTTCTTTGAGGCATTTAAGGTCGAGGTAGAGGGCAAAATCTTCCAGGCGGGCGAGGGCCCTGATAAAGACAGGGTAAATACGGGCCTTGAAGGAGTTGCCGAATCGAGTGGAAGGGGGCTTAGTCCGGGAGTTTGGATAGGCGGGGTAATTGTAATTGTCGTGCTAGCCTGGTGGTTAAGCTCCTAGGCTCGTCGGGAGGATTGTTAGGTGCTTGACGGGGGTTCAATCAGAAAGCACACTCTTATGGCTTCTGCAGTTTGAGAGGTTGGGAAGGGATATGACTTTAACAGTAAAGATGACAGTGAATGGCAACGCGGTATCGGCGGAAGTTGAGGCTAGGACGTTGCTTGTGCAATTCATTCGGGACCATATTGGTTTGACTGGTACACACGTTGGTTGTGACACGAGCCAGTGTGGTGCATGTGTTGTACATGTTGATGGTAAAGCTATAAAGTCTTGCACTATCCTTGCCGCACAATGCCAAGATTCGACGATCGTAACTATAGAAGGTTTGGCCGACGGAGATACGCTACATCCCATGCAGGAGGCTTTCCGAGATAATCATGGTCTACAGTGTGGCTTTTGTACTCCAGGCATGGTCATGTCGGCAGTTGATATTGCGGCTCGCCACCCCCACTTGGACGAGGCCCTGGTTAGGCAAGAGTTGGAGGGTAATCTTTGCCGCTGCACCGGTTACCATAATATCGTCAAGGCTGTTTTAGCCGGCGCTGCAAGCAGCTAGCCCGTTTCACGAAAGAAGTGAGTGAACCATGTATGAGTTTAACTATCATCGAGCCACGTCTCTCGAATCAGCTGCAGAAATCTATAGCCAAAGCGAAGATCCGGTTTACCTAGCAGGGGGGATGACCCTTATCCCGACTCTAAAGCAGCGTCTGGCAAAGCCCAGCGATGTTATTGATTTGAGTGGCGTGGATGGGCTGTCGGATGTAAAGCAAAGTGCTGAAACGTTGACTATAGGCTCCATGACCACCCACGCAGCCGTGGCCGCAAATTCGGTCGTGTCTTCGATAATTCCTGCTCTATCAGCCCTAGCGGGCGGGATCGGTGATCCTCATGTTCGAAATAAAGGCACCCTGGGGGGATCTGTCGCTAACAATGACCCATCTGCGGATTACCCTGCGGCTCTAGTTGGTCTAGATGCTATCGTTATTACTAATCAGCGAGAGATACCTGCCGAAGAATTTTTTATTGGTATGTTTGAGACTAGCCTTGTTGAAGGCGAATTGATTTCACATGTACGATTTAATATTCCGGATAAAGCTGCTTATATGAAATTTGCGAACCCCGCGTCTCGTTATGCTATTGTTGGGGTAATGGTCGCCAAATTTCCGGGCGAAGTTCGCGTAGCAATAACGGGTGCGGGGCCAGCCGTCTTTAGATCTGGGGAAATGGAACAGGCTTTAGCTTCGCAATTTAGCATAGGGGCTATTGATGGGGTGAAGGTTGCGCCGGACGAACTTAACAGTGACATCCATGCGGGTCAGGAGTACAGAGCAAACTTGGTTAGTGTCATGGCAGCCAGAGCAGTTGAAATGTGTGGGTGATGCCCGCTGGTCTTGAGTAGTTCTTAAAGTCCCGCCAATGATTATCGAAAGCATAGATGAATGTTTGGCCTTGTTACGCCGGGGAGATTATGTTGGCCATAGAAGCCTAGCTACCACTTTGTTTCTTGCTCTCCGAATGGAGCGCCCACTGTTTTTGGAGGGCGAGGCTGGGGTTGGTAAGACTGAGGTGGCAAAGGTATTGTCCCAAGTTTTGGAGCGCCCACTTTTTCGCCTGCAGTGCTACGATGGCCTGGATCAAGCTTCAGCGCTATACGATTGGAATTATCAAGGCCAAATGGTTGAAATTAGGTTGGCCGAAGCTCGCGGTGGAACTCACTCGGAAAAACTATCTCAGTCAGTGTTTTCTGAACGCTTCCTGATAAAACGCCCCTTACTGCAGGCTTTAGAGGCGGATGGCCGAGGGCCAGGTATTCTTCTTATCGACGAGTTAGATAGAAGCGATGAGCTCTTTGAGGCGTTTCTTTTAGAACTATTATCTGACTTTCAGGTGACCATTCCAGAAATAGGTAGGGTCAATGCGAGCCATACCCCCATCGTCATAATTACCTCTAATAGAACTCGGGAAGTGCACGACGCAGTAAAACGTCGATGCCTATACCATTGGTTAGATTATCCTGATGTGAAGCGGGAGAGACAAATTTTGGATCTCAAAGCGCCTGGGATTGGGGAAAGACTAGCAAATCAGGTTGTGGCCTTTGTCCAAGAGCTTAGAAAGCTAGATCTTTATAAGCCTCCGGGGATTTCGGAAACAATAGACTGGGCGGGTGCTTTGCATTTGATCAGCCAGTTGGAGCTCGATCAAGAAGGGGTAGACTCTACCTTGGGTGTGTTGTTGAAGTATCAGGATGACATAAGCCGAATTCGAGGCAGCGAAGTTTCTGAAATTCTGAGAAGCATTGAACTGGGTAATGAGGATATAGAAAAACCATAAAGTAGACGGGGTCGCCAATATTGACCGGTAATACAACTCAAAAACAGGCTGAGCCGTCTAAGCTAGCCCTGAATATAATGCACTTTGGCAGGTCATTGCGTTCAGCAGGGCTGCCGATAGGTACCGGAAAGATCATTGATGCAGTCAGAGCGGTAGAACTTGCGGGATTTAGGTCCTCGGACGATTTCTATTGGGCCTTACATGGTATTTTTGTGAGTAGGCCGGAACACGAACTTATTTTTAGCCAAGGGTTTCACATTTTTTGGAGACGCCCCGAACTCTTGGGCAAGTTGCTTCAAACGGGCTTGTTAAGCCCCCCACCACCGGCCAACAAAAAGTCGGCAGGCAGTCGGAGGTTATCAGATGCTTTGGGACTTAGAAATTTTGGGTCTAGCCTGCTAGACTCTGAGCAGAGACAGGCCTATACCGGAGCTTCCTCGACCGAGGTTTTTCGGACAATGGATTTTGAGAAAATGTCGGTGAAGGAGATTACGGAGGCTGAAAAGATTATCAAGGGTTTGCCCCTGCCTATCCCCGAGCGCAAGACGAGGCACTTAATACCATCTCATAAGGGCCCTTTGGTGGACCTCAGGTCCACCCTGCGGGCAAATCTCCGAACAGGCTCGGCAATGCTCCAACTAAAATATCGGAAGGCAAAGAAAAGGGCCATACCACTTGTTGTTATTTGTGATATTTCAGGCTCAATGGCGAAGTATTCACGATTGTTGTTACACTTCACTCATGCCCTTACAAAGAAGAGAGAACGGGTGCATTCCTTCGTATTTGGGACCCGGCTGACTAATATCACGAGATTCTTGATTGCGCGTGATGTGGACGTGGCTTTAGAATCTGCTCAGGCAGTAATTAGGGATTGGTCTGGTGGTACCCGGATAGCGACGTGCCTTCGGATGTTTAATATTCATTGGTCACGGCGGGTATTAAGTCAGGGGGCGGTAGTGATTTTAATATCTGATGGCCTGGATAGAGACCCTAGCGTTGGCTTGGGCGAAGAGATGGAACGTATCCAAAAATCCTGCAGACGCTTGATTTGGTTAAACCCACTTTTGCGGTATTCTGAGTTTGAACCAAGAGCATTAGGTGTTAAAGCTATGTTACCCCACGTCGATGAGTTTAGGCCAGTTCACAATTTGGCGAGCATGGCTGCGTTGGCTGAGGCATTAGCGGCAAATGATTTCGTGGCTGGGCGTGAACCAAAACATAGGGATGGGAGTTATGGCTGATGGAAGATAATCTGGAGGATGTGTTAGGAGTTGCGGCTAAGTGGCGAGCGGAAGGTAGAGGCGTTGCGTTAGCTACAGTTGTTAGAACTTGGGGTTCGAGCCCCAGGCCTATTGGTAGTCAGCTTGTGGTTGATGAGACAGGGTCAATGCTGGGTTCTGTATCAGGAGGCTGCATTGAGGGAGCAGTTATTCTTGAGGCCCGTGAAGCTATTGCAGATGGAAACTCTCGGCTGCTGGATTATGGTGTTACCAATGAACAGGCGTGGGAAGTAGGGCTCGCCTGTGGCGGAAAAATCCAAATCTATGTGGAGAAAGTAGACTGAACTATGGAAAAAGGATTGCTTGCTTCTCTAAATCATAGGCGAGAGAAAAAAATGCCGGCTGCAGTAGCTACTAGGCTTAAGGAGCCAGGCCAGTGGCTAATTGATAACGATTCGGATGGAGGTGCTCCTGATCACATTGTTGGTAATGCGCGTGCTGCCTTAGCTGAAGATAGGAGCCAGTTGGTCAATGATGAGGGCGATTGTTATTTTATACATGTATATAATCCTCCGCTTCGAATAGTGGTTGTTGGTGCTGTTCATATTGCGCAGGCGCTGGCGCCCATAGCGTCCGCGGTTGGTTATGAGGTCATTATAGTAGATCCTCGAGGAGCTTTTGCTACAGAAGACAGGTTTCCTGGTTTAGAAATATCTAATGAGTGGCCTGATGAAGCGTTACGGGAATTGGCTTTAGATGATCGGAGTGCTGTAGTTACGTTAACACACGATCCAAAACTAGACGACGCCGCCTTGGAAGTAGCTCTCGCCTCGGAGGTATTTTATGTAGGATCCTTAGGAAGTAAAAAAACTCATGGAGCCCGTCTGAAACGACTGGAGCGGTTGGGGATAGATAAAGAGGCAATCGCCCGAATACATGGTCCTATTGGTTTACCTATTGGGGCGCGATCCCCAGCGGAGATCGCGTTGGCAATCATGTCCCAGATTACGCAGGTTAGGTATTCCCAAGCGAGGCCCTAATGCTAGAAAAGGGTTAAAATCGGTGAAATTTTCGCGTTTTCCTCTTGATCACCTAAAGGGTGCAGTGCTTGGTCACAGTATTCGGGTAGGAGAAGTCAATTTTAAAAAGGGTCGTGTTCTAAGTGAGGCTGACGTCGCACAATTGCATACCGTTGGTGTGGAGAAAGCCGTTGCTGCTGTCTTAGAGCCGGGTGATGTTCCAGAGGATGTGGCTGCCACGCGGGTGACTGAGGCTGCAATGGGCTGTGGTGTTAGTTCTCGGGCTGCATTTACCGGCCGGTGCAATATCTATGCAGATGTTGCTGGAATGGTAGTTATTGATCGAGCGCGCGTTGACAGTATTAATTTGTTTGATGAGTCGCTTACAATTGCCACTTTGGAGCCATATGAGAAGGTGGCACCCAGGCAAATGGTCGCTACGGTGAAGGTAATCCCTTTTTCTGCACCGGAACATGTTGTTGATGCAGCTGTTAAGGCCGCACAGAATCCAAGCCCATTAATTAAGGTTGTGCCATTTACGGCAAAAAAAGTTGGTTTAATTTTGACGCAGCTCTGCGGTACTAAGGATAAGGTTCTTCTTGGCACCATTAAAACGGTGACTAATCGAATAGAAGCTCTTGGGTCCGAGTTGATTGAGACGAGAACAATAGAGCACCAGGAAGCGGAAATAGCAAAGACCCTTCGGCAGGTCTTAGATCAGGGATGCGACATGGTTCTGATTAGCGGGGCCTCTGCAATTGTGGACCGGAGGGATGTAGTCCCAATGGGAATCGAAATAGCTGGCGGTCATATTGATCATTTTGGCATGCCCGTAGATCCGGGAAATTTACTCTTGCTGGGTCATATTACAAATGATCTAGGCCCCGTTCCGGTATTGGGCTTACCGGGTTGTGCGCGTTCCCCAAAATTGAATGGTTTTGATTGGGTTCTAGAACGTTTGGTTGCTGATCAAGAAGTGACGGCGAAGGATATTATGGGGATGGGTGCAGGGGGTCTCTTAAAAGAGATAGCATCTCGCCCTCAACCTCGGAATGAGTCCGAGAATCCTTCGGTTGCAGTAAAGAGGGCGCCAGTTGTGGCGGGGCTATTATTGGCAGCAGGGCAGTCACGTAGAATGGGCAGGCTGAACAAACTGTTGGAGGAAATCGATGGCATTCCAATGATCCGCCATATAGCGACGGCGTTAGAGGGGTCTGGTGCTCGACCCCTAGTCGTTGTTACTGGGCATGAGGCGGGAAAGGTCCAGGAAGCTCTAAAAGGTTTTGAAGTGGAATTCATTCACAATTCAAGGTATGGCGAGGGCCTAAGTACCAGTCTTCAGGCGGGTGTTCGCTTTCTGGCAGATAGAGTGGATGGCATTGTGGTGTGCCAGGGCGATATGCCAAGAGTATCCTCAAAACATATTGACCTATTGCTAGCCGCATTTGACCCGGCAGAGGGTCGAGCAATCTGTGTTCCGACAGCAGAGGGGAAACGCGGGAATCCAGTGTTGTGGGCTTCGGAATATTTCTCAGAAATTTTAGACGTGGCAGGGGACGTGGGAGCAAGACATTTGATTGGGGAACACTCAGAAGCGGTGTATGAGGTAGAAATGGAAGGCCTAGGTGTTCTGCTTGATATCGATACACCGGAAGTGCTGAGTGCCGTAAGGTCAGAGGCCTAGCTCAAGAGAAGGTGGAATGACCCTTTACAGCCGCCTAAAAATTATCGTTGACCTCGTTTAGGCCTTCTGGGTCTTGGTGAATAATTACTTCGGCGTCTGGGAATTCTTGTAGTAACTGCTCCTCTACTTGATCCGAAATAATGTGAGCATCGTCTAGAGTTATATCTCCCGGTAACTCTAAATGTAGCTGGATGAATGGTTGAGTTCCCGCCATCCGAGTACGGAGATCATGTAACCCTCTTACCTCTGCATGGGTCCGTACTATTTTGGCAATTCTTTCACGATCGTCTTCAGAAAGTTCGTGATCCATCAAGGCATCTAAAGCAGTTATGCCTATTTTTCGAGCTGTATACAGAATATACAGAGCTACGGCGAGAGCAATTAACGGATCTGCAATTGGGACATTCAATTGAGTGGTGAGGATGAGTGACGTAATAATTCCACAATTTACGAAGAGATCAGCTTTATAGTGGGCGGAGTCAGCTCCGATAGCCATGGACTGTGTACGTGCTACCACATAGTTTTGGAAGAAAACGAGGCCGAGTGTTAGTAAAATAGACACACCCATTACGGATATTGCTAGTTGGCCATACTCTATGAGTTGCGGACGCATTAACCTGTTTCCAGACTCAAAAATCAAAAATAGTGCTGAGCCGGCAATAAAAGCGGCCTGGCCGAGGGCAGCAATAGCCTCTGCTTTGCCATGGCCAAAACGATGCTCCCGATCCGCGGGCACTAGGGCGTGGCTAACTGCAACTAGTGTTACAACAGAAGCAAGCGTATCCAAGCCAGAATCAATTAGGGACGACAAAATTGCAACAGAATCACTTAGTAACCAAGCTAGCAGCTTTAGAACCACTAGAGACGATGCAACCACCACGGAGGCATATGTGGAGATGCGCAAAAGTCTCCTATTGGGTCCAAGCGAGCTCACGTCTTGTATGGCATCCGAGTGATAAACTTTGAAACTGTTTGTCGGTTGTCTTGGCTGTTCATGGAAACAGCCAATCTTGGCGCCATACGCCTTTTTCTTGAGAATAAGAAAGCCGTTCATGCAGTCTCGATTCTCTGCTTAACCAGAATTCGATCCTCCGCGGCTTTAATGTATATCCTGACCAGTGGGGAGGTCTGGGTATAGCTTCACTGCGAAACTTCTCTTCGTATTCCGCAAAATAACCCTCCAAGGCGGCCCTGTTTGGTAAGGTCTGGGACTGAGCGCTAGCCCACGCGCCGATTTGACTGGAGCGCGCTCTGGTTCGAAAATATGCATCGGCAATGTCGCTGGAAATTTCTTCAGTAACACCTTCCACTCGCACTTGGCGGCGGATAGATTTCCAGTGGAAGCAAAGTGCTGCGGAGGGGTTGCTGGCTAGTTCATCACCCTTCCGACTTTCCATGTTGGTATAGAATACAAATCCTTTGGAACCAAAAGATTTTAAGAGTATCATTCGGGCGGAGGGGACAGCCTTTTGATCGGCGGTAGCCAAACAGGCTGCGGTCGGGTCGTTAGGCTCGTGCGATTTGGCCTCTTCCAGCCATTCGTGGAACAAGCTCAGTGGGTCATTATTTTTTTTTATCAATGTAAGAATCCAGATCTACCATAGTCGAGTGAGTGTATCGTATTTTGATATAACAAACACCAGCTGAATATTTTTGATAACGAATGTCGATGATGAAGGTGCCTGTCTTCCTCGTTTGGGGCGCATAGGCATTTAATTTTGGCTTGGTTGCAAAGCCATTATATGAGCAGCCACGCTTTCACATAAAGCTGCCAGATCGTAACCACCTTCGAGAGTCGAAACAACACGCCCCTTGCTGAACATTTCCGCCACCTTGACGACTTCCTCTGTTAGCCACGCATAGTCTTCAGTTGTTAGGTTAATGGAAGCTAAGGGATCGCTCCGGTGCCCGTCAAACCCTGCGGAAATGAGAATTAGCTCTGGTCGAAAGGACTTCAGTCGAGGAAGCCCTTTCAGCCTCCACTTTTTCTGGAAGTCCTCACCGGAAGCCCCTGGATGCAGGGGAATATTTAGGATGTTGCCCACACCTTTTTGGGAATTGCTTCCTGTTCCCGGGAAGAGCGGCATCTCATGGCTGCTGATAAAGAGGGTATTTTTATCAGTTTCAAATATTCTTTGTGTTCCATTTCCGTGATGTACGTCAAAATCTATTATGGCTATTCGCGTGATACCATGGTGGTGCCGGGCATGCAGAGCACCGATAGCAACATTATTTAGAATACAAAACCCCATAGCGCGGGTGGGTTCCGCGTGATGTCCAGGCGGACGTGTGAGGCAGAGTGCTTTGCTCATCGCTCCATCGATCACCGCATCTATTGCCGCACATACTGCCCCAGCTGCTCTGAGTGCCGCATCGCCTGATTTATTAGATATAATGGTGTCAGGGTCCAGGTGCACCCTTCCAGAATCGGGGAGTTTCTCCAATATGAAGCGGATGAAGTGTGGTGGGTGAGCTCGAGAAATCTGTTTCAAGGTTGCTAGGGGCGCTTCTTGGTATAGCACTTCACTGCTAAGGTTCTTCGTAAGATGAGCGTGGATGGCCCCCACCCTATCCGCCCGTTCCGGATGGTTGGCCCCCGTATCATGAAGAAGGCAATCCGGGTGAAAGTAAACCAGTGTATGTGCATCCATTCTTTGTTACCCTGAACCTTAAAGTAGCGGAAGTATAACTCATTTACTAAACTAACCAGCTATTTGCTATTGGCGGTATTTCTTTGAATAAGTCGTGAATTTTATTCGGGAGCAAAGGGTAATGAATCCGGATTTTCTAGTGGTGGGAGCAGGCGTGGCAGGAGCTTCTGTGAGCGCTTTGCTCAGTGAACATGGCGATGTGGTTCTTTTGGAGCGCGAGGAGCTTGCGGGCTACCATACGACTGGCAGGTCGGCCGCATTCTTTACCACTAATTATGGAAACTCAACCATACGCCGATTGACGGAAGCTTCTCGGTTGTTTTTTGAAAACCCACCCGATGGTTTCTCCGATTCAGAACTCATGTCACCGCATAGGATACTTACCGTGGCTCGGGGTGACCAACGTGCTAACTTTGTTCAAAGTTTTGCCACTGCCCAAGAGCTGGGGTCAGATATTTGCCGGGTTGCTACGTCTGAAGCAGAGGAAATGTGTCCTATTCTCCGAAAAGGATATTGCTCCGATGCTTATCTGGAGCAAGGTATGTATATGGACGTGAGTGCTATTCATTCTGGGTTTCTTCGCAAATTAAAACTTAATGGAGGGTCTTTGCTTTGCCAGTCGGAGTTACTCTCCCTCCAGAGAAAGGGTGATTTGTGGTTTGCACATACAAACAATGGTACCTACCAGGCCCCTATCTTGGTGAATGCGGCTGGCGCTTGGGCCGATCAATTGGGAGCGTTGGCCGGTGCTAAGTCAATTGGCTTGGTGCCTAAGCGACGGACGGTAATCATTTTCTCGGCCCCTGGGGAGTTGGTGCCGGATAATGCGCCAATGGTGATGGATGTGGACGAGGAGTTTTATTTCAAGCCGGAGGCGGGCAAAATTCTCGCCAGTCCTGCAGATGAAACTCCTTCGTTGCCATGTGATGTGCAACCTGAGGAAATTGATATCGCCGTTACGATTAGTCGTGTGGAACAAGCTATGGAAGTGTCTGTTGGTCAGATAGAACACAAGTGGGCTGGTTTGCGGAGTTTTGTAGCAGATAAGACCCCGGTAGTTGGCTTTGACCCAAATAAAGATGGCTTTTTCTGGCTAGCGGGTCAGGGTGGGTATGGGATTATGACGTCTCCCGCGATCGCAGAAGCTGCTACAGCCCTTATCCTGGGGAATAGCTGGCCAGCTAGTCTCGATAGAATCGGAGTGGATGCAGGAGAGCTTGCTCCCGGAAGAGGTGCGCTATTTTAACTATTGAGACGCAGTAATTTTTCTAACGCTCTGTTAATTTGAACTCTATCCGGCGATTTTTTCGATAGGCTTGTTCATCGTCACGATTTACTATTGGCTGGAATTCGCCAAACCCTGCCGTCATTAAGCGGCCCGGGGGGACGCCTCGAGCGGTTAGATAGCGGGCTACGGAAATCGCACGGGCTGCCGATAGTTCCCAGTTTGAGGGGAACCGAGAGGTGTTAATTGGTCTTTTATCTGTGTGACCATCTATTCTTAATACCCATTGTATGTCATTTGGAATATCTGACGCTATCCTGAGCAGCAAACCAGCAACACCAGCTAATTGGGTCTCTCCAGAAGGACCAAGCTCAGCGGATCCACTCGCAAAAAGCACGCCCGACTGAATGACAAAGCGGTCACCTTCAATGCTGACTTCGCTGGTATCGGATAGAGAGTCCCGCAATCGACCAAAGAATTCTGATCTATAACGAGAAAGTTCACCAACCTTCGTTGCCAAGGCGACGTTCAAACGTTTGCCTAAGTCAACTATTTGTATATCCTTCTCGTTTATGTGCGCCTCGGCTATTTGTAATGCTGATTCAATGCTATTGAGCTGGATTCTGAGAGCCGCAATCTGTTGATTTAGCAGAGCGACTTGTCTCTGGGCTGCAGTGGATAGCTCCCTCTGTTCTCCAAGTAAAGCCTGATTTGAGAGCAACGCCTTTTGTGATTCCTTCAGGGCTAACTTTTCGGCTTCCAGCGCCGTGAGAGCGGCAGAAAGGCGCAATGATACTTCCTGGGAGGTTGCTTTGGCGTCGGCCTGGGAAAGCTTAAGAGAGGCCATTTCCTGAGCTATTTCGTCATTTTCCCCGAGTGCCGTGAATAACCTTCGGTTAAGGTTTTCGCGGTCCTTATTAGAAGCCTGCAATTGTGTGCCTAGTTGGGCGATGTCTTCGCGCAGGCCTATGTTTGCTAACTCTTCAAGTGCGAGAAGATCGGCTAATTCAGCAACTTGTTGATTTAGGCGGCTTAAAGCTTCATCCCTGCCAGACAAAGCGTGGGAAAGAAAAAATTGAGCTAAAACGAATACCACCAGCAAGAAAATCAATACTAAAAGTAAGGTTGATATAGCGTCTACAAATCCAGGCCAAATATCAGGGCCCCGGAGTGGCTTATTTCGACGTGCTGCCATCTTGTGTTTTTTCTGAGTGAAACTGGGTTTGGAAATTTTGCATAATCTATGATGGCTGCTTATTTGTAGGCCTAGCCAGGGTCTTTGGGTTGCTCTGCAGTGGCTGCTATAGTTCGAGCGAGTAGTTTAATTTCGCTTTTTATTTCAGCTAACATTTGGTCGCGGCCACTAGTCATCTCCTCGATCATACGCCCCGAATACATTTCAATATTGCGGAGATGCCCCCGGGATGCGTCATCGATGCCGCTGTCTGCTTGTCGTAGTTGGTCGCCAACAGCTGCTAATCGCTCTGCTAGTTGGAGAATATTGGTATTTGTTGCCCGACGATCTTCTTCACTTCTGGACAACGTGGTTTGTAAGTTGCTCAAGCTCTCAGCGGTCTGTTCCAGCAAAGCCTGAACATAGGCAGGTACGGATTGGTCATTATCGGTCATCCCAGCACCAGAGCTCAGGCGTGTTACACTGGATAGCCACTCTTCGAGATCATTGTAGAACTGATTTTGTGCTTGGCCAGCTTGTAAATCTAGAAAACCTAGAATGAGGGCGCCCGATAATCCAAAGAGAGAAGACGAGAAGGCGGTTCCCATGCCCTTTAGGGGATCAGCTAGCCCATCTTTTAGTCCCGTAAACGTTTCAACAATGTCGCTATCGGATACCGAAAGGTTTCCTATAATACGGCTCACAGAACTCACTGTGTCTAGCAGGCCCCAGAAAGTCCCCAAGAGACCCAGAAAAATCAGTAATCCAATGAGATATCGTGAAATTTCCCTCGACTCATCAAGTCTTGCTCCTATTCCATCGAGGAGGGACCGCATGGCTGTAGCCGAGAGTGTTACTTTCCCCTTCCGTTCACTCAGCATTCTTGCAGTAGGCGATAATAGCTTTGGTGCTGTTTGGGTAGACAACCCGGGACGATTGGTTCGAAATGTTTCTATCCAACGTACTTCCGGTCCCAGCTGAATCACTTGCCGAAAGCAGTAGCCTATTCCCAAAAGCAGTACGCCAACTATCAAGCTGTTAAGAGGCGGATTGGATACGAAAGCACTAGATAATGGTGGAAAGAGTACTGCAGTGACGCCCATAGCAACCGCTACAAAAAGCATCATTCTAGTAATAAAGCGGTTTGGCTTATTCATTTCTCTGGTCTATCAGTTTCAGAGTTCGCACTTAACCAACCACTCGTTATTTTGGTTCAATTTGCCACCACGAGGTCGACCCTGTCAGCAGGGCCGTCTTCATTTTTAGCACCAAGTGCGCGAACGTCTATTCTGGTTGAGTTTACACCTGCCTCGATTAGAAATGATCTGACCGCAAGAGCACGAGCTAGGGACAGGCGCCGTGCTGCGCTAGCCGACTCGTTAACGTCGCTTGCGTAGGATCTTAGTTGGAGACGTGTGCTACCATTAGCAACTAACTCATTTGCAAAGGCAGCCAGCTTGTCTGTCTCGTCCGCTCTTATGTCTTTTTCTCCGTCCTTAAAAATAATAGTGAGTGGGCCTGTTAAAATACTTTTAGTATTACTGGGGTCGCTTCGATCATTAATACCTGGTGAATTTGGCGGGATTGCGGCCAGTTCTTTGTCGGTGGATTCCACGCGGGAGGAAGCTGATTGAGCCTGCGCAATCGGGGTGGCGGTTCCTTTTTCGCTAAGTTCAGGCTCACCCCGTTCCTCTCTAGTATTGGTTTGGGGAGATGGATCAGGAATAACCCCTGTTTCATTGATCTCCACCATTGTTATCGGAGCCGGAGCTACTAGCTCTTTCCCGCTATTATTTGTGGAGTTAACCTGAGGGTTTGGAGCGTTAGAAACAGCTTGAGGAAGGTAAATAACTCGAGATTTTAGTGTATCCTTTGTGGGATCAAACAGTGGCAGCCGAGGGCCGACATTTGTTCCTTGGTAATCCCTTACAAATACGGCTTCTTCGTTTACTTGAATTTGAGGTTGGCTTGATCCGATTACAACTGGCTCTTGGCTTTTTGCGGGGTTCAGCCACCCGGAGGTTAGCAGCAACGTCACAAGAAGCCAGATAATTCCAGTGCCCGACGTTCCTCGAATAGATGTGCTAATTTTGTGTGAAGCAAAAGGCATATTACCTTTCCCAACTTTGTATCCCATATGGTCGCATTCTGTTGTCTAGTCGCCCGAGATCTCTCAGGGGTATTACAGCAACAATAACGAGCCAGGGCCCCCGCGACAACCAAATATCTTGCGCAATCCAAGTGTAGGCTATTTGAGTCCTAATATCTCCATAAGTTTGGTGTTATTCTGCCCATTGCTGGCAGCAATCCCTGAGTTTTCACATATACCGGTCTGGCTGAAGCCGCCTGCTTCGCCTATCAGCAGTTTTCCGCCAGAGAGTTCCGCGGGTTTTGCAGAAAAGCTCCAAAATCCATCAAAAACCCCAGATGCGACGAGAGCTAAGTCTAGTGCCGGCGAACCTAAAATTCGAACACTTGAACCCATTTTAGCTACACCAGCTTGTGCTGTATGGCATCGATCAATATCGGGTTGGGCTTCAAAATTCCCGAAAACTAGGTCGGAAACATTGTGCCGTTTTGATACACGTATTCTTCGGTCATTTCGGTAGGCTCCTGCACCCTTCTCTGCCCAATAAAGGTTGTCATTAATAAAATCGTATATGACAGCACTCTTTGTCTCTGAATTCGTAAGGTATGCGATCGATACCGCAAAATGCGGTATGCCGTGGGCAAAATTAGTTTTTCCACTAATCGGATCGGCTATCCAAAGCTCTGAGGCTCGACTATTCGGCTCTTCAACCGAGAAGCCCGGTATGTTGACCTGGCTCACTGGCCTAGCCTTAGAAAGGGTCTCTCTCAGAATACGTGCGCCATGTTGAAAGGAGCGATTGGTGAAATCCCAGCTCCCTGATCTGCTGGCCTGAAGCTGTTCAATTTCTCCGAAGTCGCGATTTAATGCTCTGGCAACTTTCGTTGCGGCGGTTACCATCACGTTTATAACTGGTGAGCGCACAGCCATGATTGCAGGTATTTCTATATATTAATTTTTAGTCTTTGGCGCGTTCAACATAAGAACTGTCGGTCGTATTGATTATAATACGTGCTCCGAGTTCGATATGTGGTGGAACCATNGTCCGAAGTCCGTTGTCTAATATGGCGGGCTTAAAGCTTGACGCAGCTGTTTGACCTTTTACCACCGGTTCCGTATCAGCCACCGTGACAGTGATGTTATCTGGAAGTGTGATATCCAAAACTTCCCCATCAAAAGATAATAATATTACTTCCATGCCATCTTGCAGAAACGCTGCTCTATCTCCCACAAAGCTGGTGTTAAGGGAAACTTGATCATAGCTCTCAGCATTCATGAAGGTCAGCTCGTCTCCCTCACGATACAAAAACTGGTGCGGGTGTTCGTCTAGTCGCGTTCTTTCTACATCTTGAGCTGCTCTGAAGCGCTCGTTTAATTTGCTCCCGTCCCTAAGATTTCTAAGTTCAACCTGGTTGTAGGCGCCTCCTTTTCCAGGTTGGGTCGCTTGGGTTTTAATGGCGCGCCAAAGCTGTTCTTTATGTTCTATAATCATGCCAGGTCGAATGGCATTGCCATTTATTTTCATTTTTTCCACTGTGAGTTTAGTTCGTGTGAGGGATAACTGGGAAGGTATCAATTTGAAGCGCTCGTGGCAACGAGTAAGGCGATGGGTGTAGAGGTTCAAGCTCTAATTGGAGGAAGCCTCTTTGTTCGATAGGCACAGTTGGTTGAAATGGTTCACTGCTGTGGATGGTCCTTCCGGGTGATTCCACACGCCACTTACAACAGCTATAAAGTCTGCTCCGGCCTTAATTAAAGGTGGACAGTTATCGACAGTTATTCCGCCGATGGCGACACATGGTATCGTTGTNGCCTGTTGCCAGAGAGAAAGCAGTTGTGGGGTCGCTTGGGTCCGGGGCTTTTTGGTGGTGGTGGCATAGAACGCTCCGAAGGCGACATAATCTGCCCCGGATTCCGCGGCCACCATGGCGGCATGTGAGGAATCATAGCAACTTACGCCAATTATAGCGTCGTTTCCCAACCATTGGCGGGCGTTTTTGTAACTCATGTCGTCCTGCCCTAAGTGTGCGCCTTCGGCCTTCAATTCTGCCGCTAGGTCAGGCCTATCGTTTAGAATAAACGGAACTTCGAAATCCCGACAGATCGGTAATAAGGCCCGTCCTGCATTCAAGATATCTTCGTCTTCGACGCCCTTTAAGCGAAGCTGAAAGCACGAAACGTGGGTAGTCGCTAGGGCTGCATGCAAGCTTGTGGAAAAGTCCCTTACTTCAAAATCTGGTGGACTAATAAGATAAAGTTGGCAAGCCGGTATACTTCGGTCTTGGTTGGGGCGTTTCACTTTTGTAGTCCTTTAAGCCAGCAAATACAGTCTTCGGTCGGATCGGCACTATGCTGAAGACTTAAAACTGGCCCCTTGTTTAAGTCAAAGACCTGTCCATCGTGCTGGTTCAGTAGACTGACCACTTTCCTTTGTAATTTTGGTGGTCCTGTAAAACCAATGTTTTTCCAGCCCGTTCTTAATGCACCAAAGACAGTTGCCGGGTTGTGACCACAGTCTAAGACTACTTCAGTATACTTTTGCGATCGGCCTTGGGCTAGCTTAATTAAGTCCCACAGAAATTGAACACCGGCGTATTCGGCGGCCCCGGGTGCGGTTCGGATAATTGGCTGAGTGTCCGTGCGCATTTTTGAGATNACCTCAAATGTGGCCTGAAAGTGTTCCTCTAGGTAACAGATAATTTCGCCTCGGTTAATTAGCTGGCTTTCACCCATAAAGGGCCGCTACCCCAGGAAGATTTTTGCCTTCAAGCCATTCTAGGAAGGCACCACCTGCTGTAGAAACATATGAAAAACGCGAAAGTGTATTAGATGAGACTAGTGCGGCTATGGTATCTCCACCACCAGCGATAGAATGGAGTTTTGACTNGGCTGTCAACTCGGCTACCATTTGGGAGACCACTTTAGTCCCTTCGTCAAAAGGGGGACATTCAAATGCACCTAGGGGACCATTCCACAAGACTGTTCTGCAGCTTTCTAGCTCAGCGGCAATGGCCTGGATGGTGTTTGTGCCGATGTCCAGGATCATCATGTTGGGCGGTATTGCCGAAATATGTACTGTTTGCGCGCTGGAACCCACCTTCAGCTGTTCAGCGACGACCACATCGGATGGCAGAATTATTTTGCACCCAACTTTATCTGCATTCTTCATTACTGTGACAGCTGCCTTAGCCATCTCTTTTTCGCACAGTGACACACCAACATTGGTCCCTTGGGCGAAAAGAAAGGTGTTGGCCATCGCGCCGCCAACTACTAATCGATCAACTTTGCTGGCCAGATTCGTAAGGATATCTAGTTTGGTTGATACCTTCGCTCCGCCGACTACTGCGGCTACTGGGCGTTCAGGGTTTGCCAGGGCTGTTTCAAGGGCTTCTAGCTCCGACTGCATGGACCTTCCTGCAGCGGCTGGCATGATGCGGGCAAGCCCTTCAGTCGAAGCGTGGGCCCTGTGGGCCACAGAAAATGCATCATTCACGAAGGCATCGCCTAGTCTACCAAGGGCGCGAGCAAATTTTTCGTCATTACTTTCTTCGCCAGAAAAAAATCGAAGATTTTCGGCTAAGGCAATGCCTCCATCAGGCAAGTTAGCTACAGTTTCTTTGGCAGCTTCTCCAAGGGGATTCTCTANGAAAGCTATTTCCCGTCCACCAAAAATCTTCACAAGGAAAGGGAGTAGGACTCTTAGTGACATTTCGGGAACCACCTTTCCCTTAGGGCGATCAAAGTGCGACATAATTACCACTTTACAGCCGCGCTCTGTTAGTTCCGTGATTGTTGGGAGAAGCCGTTCGATGCGAGTAGCATCGGTAATTAGCCCATCTTGCATTGGAACGTTGAGATCTCCTCTTACCAATACGCGGGTCCCAGCTGCTCTTTGGTTCAGAACCGATAAAGTGTCGATGGTCTCAATACGCGGCATGCAGCACATCCCAGGTTGATCAAGAAGCTATCCAAGTTTCCCCATAATGACGGCAGTGTCGGACATACGATTGGAAAACCCCCACTCGTTGTCGTACCAGGCAGCAACCCGGCAAAGGCGACCTTCAATAACTTGAGTTTGAGTCAAATCAAATATGGAGCTTGCTGCGTTATGATTAAAGTCAGAAGACACCAAAGGTTCATCGTTTATCTCCAAAATATTTTTAAGACGCTGGCTATTTGCTGCTTTAGCTACGCTCTTATTTATTTCTTCGATGGTCGTTTTACGCTTTGCCGTAAAGGCCAGGTCAACCACNGAAACATTTGCTGTAGGCACCCGAATTGACGTTCCATCAAGCTTTCCCTTTAACTCTGGCAATACCAGGCCTACGGCTTTTGCCGCCCCGGTTGAAGTCGGGATCATCGAATAGGCAGCCGCTCGAGCGCGGCGCGGGTCTGGATGCAATGTGTCTTGCAGCCGTTGGTCGCCAGTGTAAGCGTGGATAGTTGTCATATAGCCTTGCTGAATACCAATTGCTTTGTGAAGAACAGCAGCTACTGGGGCTAAGCAGTTTGTGGTGCACGAGGCGTTAGACACAATCCTATGGCTTTTGCGTAATTTGCCATCATTTACACCGCGCACAACTGTAAGGTCTTCACCTTGAGCGGGGGCGGAAATTAATACCTTTTTCGCGCCTGCAGCAAGGTGTTGTTCCGCATGTATACGCTTAGTAAAGATACCTGTGCACTCCATGACTACGTCAATGCCAAGCTTTTCCCATGGTAACTTGGCTGGGTCGCGCTCCGAGAAAATTTTAATATTCCCTTTTCCAATATTAATCCCAGTTTTAGTAGTTCTAACTTTTCCTGGGAATGGTCCGTGGATGGTGTCGCGCTGCAGTAGCAATGCATTGGCATCAATGCTTCCAAGATCATTGATTGCAACGAATTCGATATCTTTCCTTCGGCTTTCAAAGGCAGCTCGCAGAACGAGCCTTCCAATCCGTCCAAAGCCGTTGATTGCAACTCTAGTTGTCATTAGTCAGGTGTTTCCTTTCGCAATTGTTTGAAATTAAAATTTCTCAGAAATGACTTTGCTTATATGTTCAGCACTCAAGCCGAAGTGGTTGTACAAGTCTTGAAACGGGGCCGAGGCGCCAAAACTATCCATGCCAAAGAACAAACCCTTGTTGCCTAGCCAACGATCCCNCCCAGGCCTGCTGCCTGCTTCTATTCCAACTCGCAGAGCATCCCTGCCCAGAAGCTCTTCCCGTTGGTCTTCTTGCAGTGTCTCTAGGAGCTCCCAACATGGCATGGAGACCACTTTGGTCCAGATTTTAGCATTTTCCAAAATTGTTTGGGTCTTGATGGCAAGGTTGACCTCAGAGCCACTGGCAAGAATGGAAACTTCGCACTTGCCCCCGGCGGGTCTTATTTCGTAGGCGCCTGTGGTGCAAAGATTAGAATTTTTGTCAGTCTCACGCAAATCGGGGACATTTTGTCGGGTAAGTGCAATTACGGAAGGTCCTGACTTTCGGCCGAGGGCTAACATCCAGCACTCGGCGGTCTCAGCTAGGTCAGCCGGACGGAAAACAGCGAGGTTTGGGATGCTGCGGAGNGCAGAAAGATGTTCTACCGGTTGATGGGTTGGGCCGTCCTCACCTAGTCCAATCGAATCATGGGTCATGACATAGATCACCCGAAGGCCCATGAGCGCCGAGAGCCGAATAGCCGGACGAGCATAGTCCGAGAATACTAAAAAGGTGCCGCCGTATGGTATCAGTCCTTTATGGAGGGCGATTCCATTCATCGCNGCTGCCATAGCATGTTCCCGCACACCATAGTGGATGTAACTGCCTGAGAAATCACNCCGGGTTATGATAGACATGTCCTTGGTCTTGGTATTGTTGGATCCTGTCAGATCGGCTGATCCTCCCACGATAAGATTTCCCGCCTCCGCGTTGATAGTCTGTAACACTAACTCCGATGCTTTGCGGGTGGCCATCGCCCCATGTTTCTTAATCTGTTTGTTAACTGAATCAGCGAGGGTTTCAGTTAGATCATCAGGCAACATCCCGTCCAGAGAGGCTTCAAACAGGGGTAACATTTTTGAAGCTTTTGCCCGTTCATCCCATTCTTTCCTTTGTTTTATTCCCCTTGAGCCAATTTTCCGCCACTTGGAGAGCACTTGGTCAGGCACCTCNAAGGGGCCATGGGTCCAGCCCAGCTCTTTTCTGGCCGCGTTGACTTCGTCTTTGCCGAGGGGTGCCCCGTGGACGGCCGCCGTGCCTTTCTTTGTCGGAGCCCCTTTTCCGATAATCGTCTTACAAGCTATGAGNGATGGCCTCGGGTCTCGTTCCGCTGCGGCCAACGAGATAGAAATGGCATCATTGTTGTGTCCGTCGATGTGCTGAACATGCCATCCAAGCGCAGAGAACCGAGCTAGTTGGTCATCCGAAGTGGTTAGGCTGGTCGGCCCATCAATTGAAATACNGTTATCATCAAATAGTAGTGTCAGTTTAGACAGTTGGAGGTGGCCCGCCAGGGAGGCGGCCTCGTGGCTAATGCCCTCCATAAGACACCCGTCTCCAGCAAGTACATACGTGCGGTGGTTAACTAGATCACTGCCATAACGAGCGGCCATCATTTGTTCCGCTATAGCCATTCCCACCCCGTTTGCAAATCCCTGGCCTAGGGGGCCAGTGGTCGTCTCTATTCCTTTGGCCATGCCATACTCAGGATGCCCTGCGGCATTGCTTCCTAGCTGGCGAAAATTCATCAGCTGTTCCAAGCTCATGTCCGAATAACCGGTCAAATAGAGGAGTGAGTAGAGCAGCATTGAACCATGTCCAGCCGAAAGAACGACCCTGTCCCGGTCAGCCCACTCTGGTTGAGAGGGGTCAAACTTAAGAAAATCGGCGTATAAGGTGGTTGCCACGTCGGCCATTCCCATAGGCATTCCTGGGTGTCCGGATTGCGCCCGTTCGACAGCGTCCATCGAGAGAACGCGAATAGCGTTTGCCAATTGGGATAAATTCACTTCAGCATCCTCTCCATGATTCGGGTCAATGTGTGCCATTTGATCCAGCCGATTGCAGCAAAGTTNTNNCTGACTTTNCTTTTGTTCTAGTGAATAACACCCGTAAGNGAAAGGGTGAGCCGTATAACCCANGCACCNTAACCGCATCTTGCGGTGGGTCAACTCTCCATGCTTTCAAATGGGCACGCGGGCGAGTTGACCTAGCTCGTTGGATGGTTTTATCCTAGACTTCTATGGGGATTTGATATCGAAGCCGGCTGGCTAATGGAGACTAATTGGAAAATGGATAAATTAGAAGCTGCTGCTGGGAGATTTTCGGAGGCTTTGAGCCAGATGCAGAAGTCGCTTGAGGCGGCTGCTGAAAGAGCGGGGGNTGCAGTCCGGAAGTCAGATGAAGAGCTTCACGCGGCTAATGAGGAGATAGCCCATCTTAAGAAACTCCTTGCGGAATTGGAGGGAAAACACGAGAAGCTGCGTGCCGTTGCTGAGAAAGTGTCCATCCGGATTAATGATGCGACAATGAAAGNGCGTAGCTTGGTGGAAGGCTAGGCCATGCCAGAAGTATCCATACAAATCAACGAGCGACAATACACCGTGGTGTGTGAGGAAGGTCAAGAAGATNACCTAATTAGGCTCGGTCGGTATGTCGACAAACATGTTAAAGAGCGTGCAAAAACCGTTGGAGATTCACGGCCAATTGGGGAAGCCTACCTTCTTGCTATGGTCTGCCTTGATATTGCTGACAAACTCTCAGATGCTAATGANCTTGCTCGTGCGACGAAAGATGCAGCATCAGATTCTGTCTTGGAGCAGTCAGCAGAAGCCTTGAACCGTGCCGCCATCAGTGCGGAACGCATGGTGGAGCAATTGGATGCCATCACGCGATCTCACGATAACAATGGTTAGAAGTCTTGCATTAAAAAGGTACGCATGAGTTGATTTCGGANGAAGACAGTCTAGAGTGACTGTGGGCGAGTACTGCGGATCTCGTTAGTGCCGATATGTCCCTGGGCCAATGACGTCCATTAGGGAGCCGCCTCTGTCTTCGGTGTGCCGTTGGCATGTGGCGCCCACCTGCACCAGCAGGCCACAGTGGACCATAGGGCCGACGGTTCCTGCGGTCTCGTCTATTGGGAAAACAGTCCATATAGAAGTGATGTAGCCATTGGCAGGGAATGAGAGTTGTTACAGCAAACATAATCTGCGCGAAGAGTGTCGCCAAGTGCGCCAAGAGCGGCATGGATGCGGGACGGGACGCGATGGCCGAGAGCTTGCCAACATATTTTTGCAGAATATCGACATTAAGGACCCGGTTAAGGTTTCAGGTTACTGGCCTATTCAGAGTGAGATTGACGTCCGGCCTTTGTTGTTATCCCTGCACAGTCTTGGCCATACCCTGTGTCTCCCAATTGTTGTAGCGCCGGCAGCGCCTTTAAAATTTCGGCAGTGGTCTCCTGGTGATGGGCTTAAAACTGGTCCCTTTAACACGTTGGAGCCGCACGAATTTCGACCCCAAATAAATCCAAAGGTGGTAATAGTCCCTCTTCTGGCATTTGATAGCAGAGGGAACAGGTTAGGTTATGGAGGTGGCTACTATGATAGGACACTTAGTGCCCTTAATAACGATGAGGCTAAAATTATAACGATAGGGGTTGGCTACGAGGTGCAGCTTTTAGATTCAATTCCAGTTGATCAGGATGATGTCGCCTTGGACTGTATAATAACAGAGGAAATGTATAGGGAATTTAGGCACTCACGGGTGTACAAGTAAGGGGGCTAAATTGCGCTTGCTGTTTTGTGGGGATGTTGTAGGCCAGCCAGGCCGGACTGCAGTTTGTCGCCTAGTGCGGCGCGCAAAAAGTGAGTTGGCTGTAGATTTTGTCGTAGTGAACGGAGAGAATGCGGCCGGAGGCTTTGGCATAACCCCAGCTATTTGCGAAGAGTTTTTCTCGGCTGGGGTTAATGTAATAACCACAGGCAACCATGTGTGGGATCAAAGAGAGATAATTTCGTTTATAGACTCTGAGCCTAGATTGCTTCGCCCNCATAATTATCCTGATGGAACCCCAGGGTCTGGTGCCAGTTTGTTTACCCTGGCATCGGGCCTCCGGGTTGTGGTCGTAAATGTTATGTTAAGACTTTTCATGGATCCACTTGATGACCCTTTTGCTTGCGTTGAGCGCTTTGTTCAAGGGCACAAATTGTGCAAAACTGCTGATGCAATACTGGTGGATGCCCATGGCGAGGCTAGTAGCGAGAAACAGGCCCTGGGGCATATGCTTGATGGCCGTGTTACCATGGTGGTAGGGAGCCATACTCATGTGCCAACTGCGGACGCCCGCATACTTCCAAAGGGAACCGGCTTTCAGACCGACGCCGGGATGTGTGGAGACTATGACTCAATTATCGGTGGGGATAAGGGCTCGTGGCTGAGGCGTTTTAAGTCTCGCATGCCCGTCGGGCGCGTTTCTCCTCCCCGTGGGTTAGGAACTGCCTGTGGTATTTTGGTCGATGTAAATGGAAGTAATGGACTTGCTGCAAAAATTAGTCCCATCGTCCAAGGGCCGTATCTGAGAGAGTCTTGGCCAAAATGAAAAGAGGCCGTGCCCAAATGTTGCCACATTAGTTTGGTAACCGGCTTGGGGAGTGGTAATATGTTTGGCTCGGCTTTAGGGGAAAATTGAGCCAAGTTTATAATCTTGATGAGAAGGTTCTAAAACATCTGACATGGCTGGGCACTCACAGTTTAAGAACATAATGCATAGAAAGGGTGCGCAGGATGCCAAGCGTGCCAAAGTTTTTGCAAAGCACTCTCGTGAGCTAACGGTAGCATCGAAAGCGGGAGGGATGGATCCCGGAATGAATGCTCGCTTGCGCACGGCGATATCTGCAGCGCGGGCAGTGAATATGCCAAATGCAAATATTGAAAGAGCAATAAAGCGAGGAGGTGAAGGCGGGGAAGGAACCGATTTTGTAGAGGTCCGCTACGAGGGATATGGACTAAATGGTGTAGCCGTTATCGTTGAGGCGCTTACTGATAATAGAAATAGGACTGCTTCGGAAGTTAGGGCGGCCTTTACTAAGCACGGCGGCAGTTTAGGTGAGACGGGCAGTGTCTCGTTTCTTTTTGAGCGGGTTGGTTTTGTAGAATATCCATCAGATGCNGCAACCTCGGAGGAGATTTTTGAAGCTGCACTAGATGCGGGAGCGACAGATGTTGAAAGTTCGTCTGAAGGCCATGAGATAAGAAGTGACACGGCTGATTTTAACCAGGTGCGAGAAATGCTCGAAGAGAGGTTCGGGGCGGCGGGATCGTCTGGGCTCCGATGGATACCACAGACTACTGTCTCGCTAGATGAAGAGTCCGCGCGTAGTTTGCTCAGAATGGTTGAGCTGTTAGAGGAGAGTGACGATGTGCAGTCAGTGCACGCCAATTTTGAAGTTAGTGGTGAAGTCATGGAAAAACTCGGTTCTTAAACTATAGTGGCTAGCAGAAAAAGATTGATAGGCTTGGATCCTGGATTGCGAAGAACAGGGTGGGGCATAGTGGATTTTGACGGCATTACAATCAGTTATGTCCAATGTGGCATTATATCTCCGCCCGTCAGTGGTTATATGTCTGAGCGGCTAGCCTTTCTGCATGAAAGTTTGCTGCGGGTGTTAAAAAAATGGCAGCCTGAATCGGCTGCTGTAGAAGAGACGTTTGTGAATAAGAATGCTGCATCAACCTTAAAGTTGGGCCAGGCAAGAGGCGTTGTAATGTTGACTCCTGCATTAGTTGGTTTGGCAGTAGCAGAATACCACAATAGAGTTGTAAAGCTCTCCGTTGTTGGTACGGGTCGTGCGGCGAAGCAACAAATACACGTTATGGTTAAGCATCTTCTTCCAGGGGCGGATCCCGNGAGTGAGGATGAGGCAGATGCGCTTGCCATAGCGATTTGTCATGCTCACCATAGTAGCTCGAAGGTAGAAGCTCTGGGCGCAGGGGTGNACAAATGATTGCTAAATTGCGCGGGACAGTTGACTCTGCTGGTGAGGATTGGCTCATTTTGGATGTTGGGGGAGTGGGGTATTTATTATTCTGTTCTGTAAGAACGATTGCCGCTTTGTCCAATCAAAACGAGATGGCTACTTTATTTGTGAGCACCCACGTCCGCGAAGATCATATTCATCTCTATGGTTTTTCCGAGGAGGGCGAGCGGGAGTGGTTTTTGTTGTTGCAAACAGTTCAAGGTGTTGGTGCCAAAGTTGCTTTAGGAATCCTCTCGGCCTTGGAACTTCATGAATTGCATATGGCCGTTGCATCGGGGGACCATTCTCAATTTCGACGTGTCAGCGGTGTAGGGCCAAAAGTNGCAAACAGACTTGTTGTTGAACTGGCGGATAAAGTTGAAGGGCAGCGCTTCTCAATTGAGGCCTTGGCCACTGAATCCTCGACGAATGTGGCGGAGGGTTCTATGAGAGAGGCTGTTTCAGCTCTGGTGAACTTGGGTTACGGGCAGGCAGAAGCTCGAGCTGCAATTCTTGAGGCTTCACGAAGGGAGGATATCGCGGATGACTTGTCTTCTCTTATTCATGCTGGGCTCAGGGGGCTTGCGAGGTGAGCGAGAAGAGTGCGAGTAGGGCGGTGAGTGGGTCCTCACAGGCAGGGGAGGTTGTAGAACAATCACACAGGCCTCAAAATTTCATCGATTTTGTCGGCCAGGGAGACNTTTGTCAAAATCTTACAGTGTTCATAGAGGCCGCTCACCAGCGTTCGGCTGCCTTAGATCATGTTCTCTTGTCCGGTCCTCCAGGCCTAGGAAAAACAACCCTTGCCCAGATAGTGGCGAAAGGGCTAGGTGCCGGCTTTAGAATGACATCGGGGCCGGTAATTGCGAAACCTGGTGATTTAGCGGCGTTGCTTACGAACCTGCAGCCACGAGAAGTCCTATTTATCGATGAAATTCACCGCCTCAGTCCGCTGGTGGAGGAGATTCTGTATCCTGCCATGGAAGACTTCCAATTGGACCTAATGATAGGCGAGGGACCGGCCGCTCGTTCGGTCCGACTAAGTCTGCAGCCTTTTACCTTAATTGGTGCCACTACCAGAGCGGGGCTTCTTACCACCCCCCTCCGGGACCGTTTCGGCATTCAATGCAGGTTAGACTTTTATACCGAGGAAGATTTAAGGGAGATCGTGCGGAGGTCTGCGGTCCGTTTAGGTATTCCATTGACAGATTCAGGGGCTCTGGAGATTGGGAAACGATCGCGGGGAACGCCGCGTATTGCTGAGCGATTGCTGCGGAGAGTGCGAGACGTTTCTCTCGTAGAAAAAGTTAGTGAGATAGATGTTCAGGCGACGGAGCGGGCGTTGGACAGGCTTCGGGTTGACAGGGCTGGATTGGACGAGATGGATAGAAGGTATTTGAAGACCATTGGAGAGAAGTTTGATAGTGGCCCCGTTGGCGTGGAAACCTTGGCGGCAGCTTTGTCGGAGGAGCGTGTTACCATCGAGGATATTATTGAGCCATATTTGATGCAGGAAGGTTACGTTCAGCGTACTCCCCGCGGTAGAGTAATTACTCGGGCGGGTTGTGAGTGCATAGGTTTGAAGTACAAAAAGGGCGACGCCGAAGGACAATCACGATTGCCTCTCGAAGGGATGTCTAATGAAGATTAGGGCGCCCGATGAGGTTGCTACTTCAGTTCATATTTTTCCTGTACGTGTATACTATGAAGACACGGACGCAAGCGGCATCGTGTACCATGCTAGCTATCTGCGTTTTGCTGAGCGGGCTCGTACTGAATTGCTCCGGGATCTTAACTTGAACCAGAAGCAGCTTGCTATCGAGGAGAATTTGCATTTTGTAGTCAGGTCTTGCGAAATACACTATTTGTCGGCTGCGAAACTAGATGATGAGTTAGTGGTTGAAAGTCATATAAGCATGGTTCGTGGAGCAAGCCTTAAGGCTAAACAAGTTATAAGGCGAGCAGCAAAAGATTTAGTTCGGTTAGATGTGTTGGTCGCATGCGTTAACAGCTTGGGCGGACCGGTGAGATTACCGCAACGTTTGCGGGTTTCCCTTGCTAGTTACCTGTGCGATATGTAGGGGAGCGAAGCAGATGGCAGCAGTAGATTCGGGTTCTTTGAACGGCACCCATTTGGCGGATGATTTATCCATTTGGGGTCTCGTGGCACAGGCTGATTTGGTTGTGCAGATTGTTATGATTGTTTTGGTTGTATCTTCAGTCTGGTGCTGGGCTATTATATTCGACAAGGCACGATATTTCCGCAGGCTGCGGCAGCAAGCCGAGGAATTCGAGGAACTTTTTTGGTCCGGCGGTTCGTTAGAAGAGCTTTATGATAGGATAGGCGACGCTCCTGAACATCCNTTAGCTGCACTATTTGTTGCTGCCATGAAGGAGTGGACACATTCGGCTAGACGGGGGCTTAGCCCCCAGGATGGAACGGCCCAGGCTAACCTTCAGCGAAGAGTTGATAGAGTGATAAATGTTGCCTTGGCCAGGGAAATGGAGGTTTTGGAAAAATATATGGGCTTTTTGGCGACCGTTGGTTCTACTGCCCCATTCGTCGGACTTTTTGGAACGGTTTGGGGAATAATGAATAGTTTCCAGGCTATCGCATTTACCAATAACACGTCGTTAGCAGTGGTGGCTCCAGGGATAGCGGAGGCGCTTTTNGCTACGGCATTGGGGCTAGTCGCAGCTATTCCTGCTGTCGTGGCGTACAATAAGTTGTCTAATGATCTTGGAAGGTATGGAGGGAGGCTCGAGACTTTTGCGGGAGAGTTTGCAGCATTACTTTCGAGGCAGTTAAGCGAGGGCTCTATCCGGTGAAGGCCTCTGGCTATACTTCTGCCAAGAGGTTGGGGCAAAGATACCNGCCAATGG
The DNA here is from genome assembly GCA_002728255.1 of Rhodospirillaceae bacterium. Lineage (NCBI taxonomy): Bacteria > Pseudomonadati > Pseudomonadota > Alphaproteobacteria > Rhodospirillales > Rhodospirillaceae > Rhodospirillaceae bacterium. The sequence continues at coordinate 124,193 of PBWV01000001.1, forward strand.
CAGAGATTAACGTGACCCCATTTGTCGATGTAATGCTTGTATTGCTGGTAGTTTTTATGGTCACCGCTCCCCTCCTNACTGTGGGTGTAAAGGTTGAGCTTCCTCAGGTTGAGGCTGAGGTAATTCAGGGTAATGATGAACCTCTTACGGTTTCGATAAATGATCTTGGCCAAATCTTTGTGCAGGAAGCTCCAGTTGAGCCTTCTGAATTGGTGCCTCGGCTAAAAGCGATAACGGGGGAGAACGCTGACATAAGGATATTCGTACGTGGAGACGAGAAGGTTAACTATGGTCTGGTAATGGAGCTTATGAGTTCTATCAATGTTGCAGGGTTTAGTAAGGTTGCTCTTATCACCAAAATGCCAATGGCGAAGGATAATGCGGTTAAATGATGCCCAAATCACTAATGTTGTCAGGTGGTTGCCATTGCGTAGCAGTACTAGCCTTGTACCTTGGAATGCCTCATTTATGGACGGATGAGCCGGTGGACGAGAGGGTTGTGATAGTGGAGTTGGTTTCAGTGGCCGAGGATCGTAATCTTCCCAGGCTGGCTCCGGCTCCAAAAGACGAAAATGGTGTCAATTCGGGTAATACCTCAGTTTCGCCTCCTCCGCCCCCTCCGCCTCCTGCCTCCTCCAGACCTGTTGAGGTTGCGTTGGCGGAATCGGCTATCCCGGTTATTAGTCCCCCCCAAGTGCCGGAGAGTGTTGAAGGTATCCGAGATGACCCGGGACTAGACTTGCCCAGAGACGTTATCCCGCCGGAGGTCAAGCCCATAAAGCGCCCAAGAGTCGCTTCTTCCATCACCCCACCTGACGAAAGAACAAAACCCGATCCCTTTGCCTCGGTACTTAAAAGTGTTGAAGAGTTGAAAGAAGGTCAGCCAAGCTCGCAGGATGAGTTTGAAGAGGAGGCTTCGGATCCGATAGAGGAAATTTTGGCCAAGGCTGATACTGAGTATAGTGAAACTGCTCCGTTGAGCATGACGGAACTGGATAGTATTCGCCATCAAATACAAAAACACTGGAATCTTCCAGCGGGTGCACGAGATGCTCATAATATGAGGGTAACACTCAGCATCGCGTTGGGCATAGATGGTACAGTGTTAGACGTAGCAATCGTAAATTTAGGTCAGGCAAAAACAGATACTTTTTTTCGGGCCATGGCTGAGAGTGCGGTGAGAGCAGTGTGGAAAACTGAAAAGATCAGATATTTATCTCCAGACAAATACCATCTGTGGCGCGATATGAAACTTAACTTCGATCCTAGTGATATGTTTGGATGAACTTCGCAAAAAGGGATGTACCAATCATGAATCAAAAAGTCCTCTTCACATTGGCTGTTGTAGTATTAGCCTACACGGGTTTGTTCAGAATGACTGGGTCGGAAGTCAGGTCGGAAACAGAAATAGATATAACCCGGGGGACAGNAGANCCATCACCTATAGCGGTTACAAATTTTCATGCGGTTGACCCAAGCGCAGTAATTTTAGGGACTGAAATCTCTACTGTAATAGCGGATAATCTTGAGGGTTCGGGTCTTTTCCGTGCTATTGATCAAGGAGCCTTTCAGCAGAAACCAGAGGAGCTTCAGCAAATTCCGAGGTTTGTGGATTGGAGGCAAATTAATGCTGAATTTTTAGTTTCTGGCATGGTTGAGGTTGGGTTAGATGACCTAGTAAGTGTGGAGTTTCGTTTATGGAATGTGGTATCCGAACAATACATGGTGGGAAAGCGCCTAAAGACACCGAAGGCAAATTGGCGCAGGGTTGCTCATCTTATTTCCGACGAATTGTATACTAGGGTAACTGGAGAGGGCGGGTATTTTGATACTCGGATTGTTTATGTTGCCGAGTCTGGCCCCGCCGATAATCGGGTGAAGCAGCTTGCTCTCATGGATCAAGATGGTGAAAATCATCGATATTTGACTGATGGTAGGCACATGGCGCTTACTCCAAGGTTTTCCCCTACCTTACAGGAAATAACATACCTTTCTTACTTTAATGATAAGCCACGAGTTTACATCTATAACATTGATACCGGTAAACAAGAGGTGCTTGGCGATTTTCCAGGAATGACATTTGCACCTCGTTTTTCGCCCGATGGGANCAAAGTNATTATGTCTATGGCTAGGTACGGGAACTCTGATATTTATGTTATGGATCTTCATACTAGGGTTGTAGAAAAACTGACGGATCACCCAGCTATCGAGACAGCGCCCTCATTTTCTCCGGATGGCCGGAAGGTGACCTTTGAGTCGGATAGGTCAGGTAAGCAGCAAATCTATGTTATGGATGCGGTGCCGGGTGCCGAGCCCAAACGCATTAGCTATGGCGATGGTAAATATGCTACTCCAGTTTGGTCGCCTAGAGGGGATTGGATCGCTTTTACCAATATTTATAGGGGCGTATTTTATATAGGTGTAATGCGACCTGATGGAACCGATGATCGCAACTTGGCGAAAGGATTTCTNGCAGAGGGTCCTACGTGGGCACCCAATGGGCGCCTATTGATGTTTTATCAGCAAGAGCGTCCAACGGGAGAAGGTTCAGGCGATGTAGGTCTTTATAGTGTAGACATTTTGGGGACAAATTTGAGAAAAGTAAGGACCCCAATGAATGCTTCAGACCCAGCATGGTCACCCTTGATTCCCTAGGTTTTTCAAACTAGTATTGTGGCGCTGGTAGGGTTATATGGCCACGGAGTTGGCTTGCTGGCAAGAGGGGGCTGGATTGGCCTAAGAAGAGTGCTTTGCGGTCTAGCGGAAATTTTGGGGAAGACAGCCATGGAGGTCGGACTAAATGCAGTCTAAATTGCTAACCTTATTTGGGATTCTGCTGATTGTTGCCGGTTGTGAAACTGCCACAGAAGAGACTATTGAGAGCGGNGGTGAAGGGGCGGCAAGTACGGTGGCAGGTACGGATGTTGTTGGTGCTGATACTAGGAGCAGCATAGTTGAGTCGGGGAATGTGGTCGCCGCAGAGGTGGCTGCTGTGGATCCAGTCATATCGTTTCAAGAAAAACTCGTTCAGCAAGCTGGAGACCGGGTGTTTTTTGACTTTGATAAGGCTGTTGTGCGATCTGATGGTGAAGAAACCTTGAGAATGCAGGCGACATTTCTTAAACAAAATCCTGGGTTAACTATGACTATTGCGGGTCACTGTGATGAGAGGGGCACGCGGGAGTATAATTTAGCACTGGGAGAGCGTCGAGCCAACGCGGCAAGAAATTACCTTATATCCTTAGGAATATCTCCTGGGCGATTGTCAACAATTTCCTATGGGAAAGAGCGACCAATCGTTCTCGGACATAATGAGGCGGCGTGGGCACAAAACCGGGTAGGTGTTTCCCAAGTAGATTAGGGAGCGATGCTTGGGTTTCGCCTGTTGTAGGAATATCTGCGGGCTAGNTTTTGTGGGGCTGTGTGACACAGAGTTTTGCNGGGTCCGGGGCTAGTGACATTGACGCCTCGATGTCGCACTTATTTTTGCCATAATTTTCGTGTACGCGACGCCTTGCTAATTAGGCGAGGGTGAATGGATGGGTACAGTGGAACATATCAAGAGAATTCTGGTTCATGGTTTTTCCCGTGGGGCGCAGTTTCGAAGCTTTTGGCATAGAGGCGTAGTTCATGTCACCCGAGTAGGGGCCTCGGGAATTGCAGTGTTTTTATGCCTTGGTGTTGTCAGTAGTAGTGGGGTTATTGCGCAACAAAATAATGATCTAGAGTTTCTGATTGCTCAAATCAGCCGTCTTTCAAAGGATATTACAGGCATCCAGCAACGTTTGGCTAACGGAGATACGATCGCTGGCGATGCTGTGGGGGGATGGTCGCCAACAAACCATGAAACACGCCTTAGCGAATTAGAGGAGCAAATTAGGTCTTTAACAGGCCAGGTCGAGGAGGCTGGTCACGGGGTTACACAGACTATCGAGGCATTGAACTCTTTGACCCAGGATCTACACGCTCGGTTGCAAACAATGGAGGAAAGATTGTCCTCGGTTCAACGGAACGGGATTTCCCAGGACCCGGCGCCTTCTGCAGTTAGGGCACCAGGTGTGGTAGATGAGGAGGTCATCGCGATTGGCGATGGCGATCCCTCGGATATAGCAGTGGTGGCAAAAGACCCTAATATGGAAGTATATGAATCTATGGAGGTACTTGGAGAAATCACTTCTGGAGAAACCATCGTCGGTTCATCAAATGGAGAGCTTGATTCTCTTTCAATGGAACCTAGTGCTGAGGCAATTGAGGAAAAGTTGACTGCTGAGGAATCCTATGCGGCAGCCTACGGACTTTTGTTAAAGAAACGGGACTATGTGAGTGCTGAGAAAGCATTGAAAAGCTTTATCGAAGAATATCCAGAACATAGTTTGGCAGGGAACGCCTATTATTGGTTGGGTGAGACTTTCTATGTGCGAAACAACTATGTGGGGGCCGCTAAGGCCTTCGCGAATGGCTATGATAAATTTCCAGAGGGGGCTAAAGCGCCAGACAATCTCTTAAAGCTCGGCCTTTCTTTGAAGGCTATGGGTAAAAACGATGATGCGTGCACCATTTTTGGAAAACTGACTAACAATTATCCGGAGGCCCCGGCTGTTATCGTTACGCGGCTTAACCAGGAATGGGTTGAGGCAGCCTGTTCGTAAAATAGGAAGAAGGTATTGTATTCCTAGCCCTTTACCTCTGACAGACAGGGAATTTTCGAATCTAATGTCAGCAATGGGTCCGTTTGAGGCTCGGCCGACCATCGCAGTTGGTGTATCCGGCGGACCGGACAGCCTTTGTTTAGCACTGCTTCTTAAGGCATGGGCGAGAGAAGTTGGCGGTGCGGTGATCGGATTGATTGTNGACCATAGGCTTAGACCGGAGTCCGCATTCGAGGCTTCTAAAGTGCGAGCTTGGTTGACCAACTATGGGGTCGAATCGCGAACATTAGTCTGGGGAAATGAGCCTCTAAAAAGTGGCCAGCAGGCCAGAGCGCGAACTGCCAGATATAATCTTCTGATAGATTGGTGCAGAACTGCTCATGTTTTGCACCTGGCGTTGGGGCATCATAGGGATGATCAAGCAGAAACCCTATTAATGAGGAGAGAAAGGTCCAGTGGTGAATATGGTCTTGCAGCTATGCCGGCAATACGAGAGCAGGGATCAGTCCGGCTTATAAGGCCATTTTTGGGAGTTTCTGCTTCAAGGCTACGCGCTACCTTGCGAGGCCTGGACCAGGAGTGGGTTTGTGATCCATCTAACTATGACCCCAAATATACCCGATCCCGAATTAGAAAGTCTCTACTTAGTGAGCCCACAGACCTCCGGACAAGGAAGTTATCCCAATCNGCGAGGATGTGTGCGAAGACCCGCAACGTGACAGAACAAAAAGTTTCGAAGCTTCTTGTAAAATCTACGCAGATCCATTCAGAAGGTTACGCTGTGGTTGATATTGGACAAGTATTGTCCCAACCTCAGGAGCTAGTCTTCAGGGCGTTATCGAGCATCATCTGGTCGCTGGGTGGTCACCTTTATGCTCCAAGACAGGCCAGTGTAGCCAGGCTGGTTGACAAGTTGAAGCGGCAGCGGGTTCTGCCAGGCTACACTTTGGGAGGCTGTTTTCTTCGGTCTTTGCGAGATAAGCTTTTTGTTTGCAGGGAGCCAATAGCTGCTAGGGCATCATTAGATATTAGAACAGGCGCCAAGGTGCTTTGGGACTCAAGATTTCTTGTTGAACTTAAGGGGGAGCCAACTGGCAAACCTATGGAGTATAAAGTCAGGGCTCTCTCAAAGGATGGGTGGCAAATTCTTCGAAATCATATTTCATCCAAGAAGGCTGCTGGTTTTNGTATCCCCTTTTTTGCTGCATATGCTCTTCCGTCCCTTTGGTCTCTTGACGGGTTGGTTTCGGTGCCCCATTTAGACTATGTGGACCACGGCAATAATGACAGCCGGGCTATGAGCTTTCACGCGGATTATAGGCCGAGTCGGCCTTTGGCGGGCGCTTTATTTCAGGGTATAGGGTGTCATGTGGCTTCTAAAACGATTAAGTGACCTTTGTTGCCCAACGGTGGTATATTGCTAGGGTTTACCCGTANGAATGGAGAATATTTGAAGTGAATAACNTTGGTCGGAATCTAGCCCTCTGGGTCATTATTGCCCTATTGCTTTTAACATTATTCAATGTGTTTAAGGGGCAATCGCCCGAGAACGCAGCAGCTCCATTGGCTTTTTCTGAATTCTTAGATTTGGTTGAAAAAGGGCAGGTGAGGGATGTCACTATAGAGGGAAATGAGATTTCAGGCCACTTCGGCAACTCTGGTCAAAGCTTTTCAACATATTCTCCGAACGACCCGAACCTGGTTGAAACCTTGCGATCTCATGGTGTTCTGATTAATGCTAAGCCGTCAACCGAAAATCGGCACTCACCCTTATATGGGGCATTGTTAAATTGGTTACCAATGCTGTTGATAATTGGCGTCTGGATATTTTTCATGAGGCAAATGCAAGGAGGGGGTGGGAAGGCATTAGGCTTTGGGAAGTCGAGAGCCCGAATGCTTACCGAAAAACAAGGACGGGTTACTTTTGGCGATGTTGCTGGGATAGATGAGGCGAAAGAAGAGCTTCAGGAGATCGTCGAATTTTTGAGGGATCCACAAAAATTTCAACGTTTGGGGGGCCGTATACCCAAGGGGGCTTTGCTGGTGGGTCCTCCAGGGACAGGTAAGACCTTACTAGCAAGGGCAATCGCGGGTGAGGCAAATGTTCCTTTTTTTACAATTTCGGGTTCTGACTTTGTTGAGATGTTCGTAGGGGTTGGCGCTAGTCGGGTACGGGATATGTTTGAACAAGGCAAAAAAAATGCCCCTTGTATTATTTTTATCGATGAGATTGATGCGGTTGGTAGGCATAGAGGAGCTGGGCTAGGTGGGGGGAATGATGAGCGTGAGCAAACCTTGAACCAGTTGTTGGTTGANATGGATGGCTTTGAATCCACTGAAGGAGTCATCTTGATTGCGGCGACCAATAGACCGGATGTGCTCGACCCAGCTTTGCTACGTCCAGGCAGATTTGATCGGCAGGTGGTAGTGCCTAATCCAGATATTTTGGGGCGTGATAAGATTTTGAAGGTCCATATGAAAAAAGTTCCGCTTGCACCCGGGGTGGATTCAAGAGTTATAGCGCGCGGAACTCCCGGATTTTCTGGTGCGGATTTGGCCAATTTGGTTAATGAAGCCGCCCTTTTGGCTGCCCGAATTGGTCGCCGCAAGGTAACAATGGAGGAATTCGAAGCAGCTAAGGACAAGGTAATGATGGGCGCTGAACGTAGGTCGGCCGTGATGTCAGAGGAGGAGAAGAAAATCACTGCTTATCATGAGGCCGGGCACGCGGTGGTGGGGATAAGAATGCCCGGCCATGATCCACTGCATAAAGTAACAATTATTCCAAGGGGTAGAGCATTAGGGGTAACTATGTCATTACCTGAACGCGACCGATATAGTCATAACAAGCAGGAGATTAAGTCAAAATTGGCGAGTATGTACGGCGGCCGTATAGCTGAAGAACTGATTTTCGGGGATGATAAAATAACTACCGGGGCAGCGAACGATATACAGCAGGCAACGGGCTTGGCTCGTAAAATGGTTACAGAGTGGGGGATGAGTGAGAAATTAGGCCCGCTACGTTATGATGCAAACGATGAAGAAGTTTTCCTGGGGCACTCCGTCACTCAGCACAAGAATATTTCAGACGCTACGGCAGATTTGATTGACCAGGAAATAAGGGCCCTGATTGATGATGCGGAATCCAACGCAAGGAAGATACTTTCAGATGAATTAGATAAACTCCACGCTGTTGCAGAGGCTCTGTTGGAGTATGAGACTTTGGCTGGGCCCGAGGTCGAGGGCTTACTCAACGGGGTCCAAATTGTTAGATCTTCTGAGCCCGATGATTCCGAGGGCGACGCGGGGAAAACTTCATCAGTGCCTTCCACCGGAGTTGCAGGAGAGAGTGATTTAAGCCCCAATANTCCTCCGGGTGGCTAAGCTGGANANNGAGTTTNTTTGGCNGAAGGTACNTNTAGGTTCNCCNGNGAGAAANTNATTNTCATCNGGTTTGCCNNGTGTNTACGTNCGACCNTTGGGNGTTCTTTGGGGAGAAGNNGCCAAGGCGGCAGTGGCTGAGGGCNTGGCCTNGCCNTTNCTNGGTGACNGNGCGTACACNGCTTGCCAGGTTGTGCNCCGACTAGATCATTGTTATCAGATGNCTCATATGACTGCNACTGCTTTTGGTNTATGGCGCGATCGTCAAAGTGGGGNTCTTTNNGATGAAATNGAGNGGTTGTTTGAAAACNTATCNGGNTCTCGTANGAATCAACTTCGGGGTGCTACGAGGGTTCCTGGTATCGTTGGAATCCTGAATGTTACCCCCGACAGCTTTTCTGATGACGGAAAACATATTTGTACTCAACATGCTATCAGGCATGCGGTGCAAATGGTGGAAAATGGAGCCGCGATAATAGACGTCGGTGGTGAATCCACGCGGCCCGGGGCAAAACCAATTTCATCTCAGGTAGAACAGGAGCGTGTTTTGCCTGTTCTAGAGGCCTTGCTTCGGAGAGGGATCTCTTTGTCCATAGACACATACCATCCTGATACTATGCGGGCCGCCGCAGCGTTGGGAGTTACTATGCTAAACGACATTACGGGCTTTTCCGCGTACCCTGAAAGTTTACGGATAGCTGCTGCTTCTGGAAGGGCCCTCGTCTTGGTTCACTCTGCTTCTATGGTATCCACTTCAGGTGACGAGTTTGATGGGGGAGTGGCCATTGAGATATTTGATGCTCTCTATCAAAGGGTACAAATGATGGAGGATTTGGGCGTTCCAAGAGCTAACATTGTTATTGATCCCGGTCTCGGATTTAAGAAATCTGAGGGGGCAAACTTTAAGGTGCTTAGGTGGCTGGGTCTTTTTCACGGATTAGGGTGTCAGGTAATGCTAGGAGCATCGAGGAAGTTTGGCCGCCTGAGAAGCGGGCGGTCCCCAAAGGATCGCTTGGGAGGCTCAATTGCCACGTGTGTCCACGGGGTCCAGCAAGGTGTGCAGTTTCTGCGGGTCCATGATGTGGCCGAGACCCGCCAGGCCCTTGGGGTGTGGAGAGCTATGGAATACACTGTTCAAGCGTAGGTGCCGTTTGTTCTTATAAGTGTTGATATTGCAACAGGTGACAGCTTTGGTTTTCCGAGCAGAGGTCGGTAAACGCGAATAATAAAGGGACATTAAGAGTGGGTAAATTGTTTGGCACGGATGGCATTAGAGGGCGGGCGAATGAAGAGCCCATGACTGCTGAGACGATGATGCGGGTTGGAGCCGCGGCGGGCAGGTATTTTATGCGGGGTGACCATCAACACGAGGTAATCGTTGGAAAAGATACCCGTCTATCGGGATACATGATAGAGCACGCTTTGGCGGCTGGATTTATGAGTGTTGGGATGAATGTTACACTTTTAGGGCCATTGCCGACCCCCGGTGTAGCCATCCAGACACGCGAAAGTTCTGCTGATTTAGGTGTAATGATTTCTGCTTCTCACAACCCTTATAGGGACAACGGCTTAAAATTATTTGGACCTAACGGACGAAAATTATCGGATGAGGTAGAAGATGCTATAGAGTCATGGGTAGCAGGTGAGAGCGCTCCGCCTTCTGGACATCAGGGAGACACAATCGGCCGATTGTGTCGCGATAATTGTGCGCAGAAACGATATCAGGATTTCGTAATAAGTGTCGGGTCAAACACTGCTAATTTTTCGGGGCTTCGTGTAGTAATAGATTGCGCTAATGGTGCGGGTTATAAAGTTGCGACACGAGTTTTGCAGGGACTTGGCATCGAGGTAATTTCATTAAGCTCAGAGCCCAATGGGATTAATATAAATGAACGTTGTGGTTCGACCTCACCTAGTGCAATGTGCAAAGCCATCTTGGATACTCAGGCGCACATAGGATTTGCCCTGGATGGAGATGCAGATCGTGTTTTAGCTGCCGATGAGCTTGGAGTGCTGTTAGATGGTGATCAGCTAATGGCAGCACTTGCGACGGACATGCAAAGGCAAGGTAAACTAATGGGGAATGGGCTGGTTGCGACCCAAATGTCAAATTTAGGGCTTGAGAGGTATCTTAACGGCTTGGGCTTGCAATTAATAAGAACCCAAGTCGGAGACCGGTATGTGACTGAGCAAATGTTTGAGAATGGCTATAATTTAGGAGGTGAACAGTCAGGGCATATCATTTTATCGGATTATAATACAACAGGAGATGGGCTCATTACGATAGTGCGAATTTTGTCCTTGCTGTGTGAGAGCGGGAAAGCGGCAAGTGAAGCATGTCGGATGTTTAATCCCCTTCCACAGAGGCTTACAAATATTTCGTGTGAATCGCCGGATGTTTTGGAAAAACATCCGGTTAAATCTGTTATCTCCCAATGTGAGGGTAAACTTGTCGGTATAGGCAGGCTATTAGTGCGGTATTCGGGCACCGAGGCGGCTATCCGAATCATGGTGGAAGCGGAGGAGGAATGTGTGGTTCAATCTGTTACTCGGACGATAGCCGGAGTGATTGAGAAATATGTGTAGAATTATTTCAGTGGAATGGGATAACTTATGAAGGGGAGAGTGCTTATAATTGCGGGGTCTGACTCAGGAGGTGGGGCAGGTCTTCAGGCTGACATAAAAACTATTTCGGCTCTTGGAGGTTATGCGGCTACAGCTGTTACAGCTCTAACGGCCCAGAACAGCCTCGGGGTTCATGCAATTTCTGAAGTTCCTGACGACTTTGTTGAAGTCCAAATTACGGTTGTTCTTGAGGATATAGGGGCAGATGCTATTAAGTGTGGGATGCTTCATCGCGCAGAATTGATCCAAAGGATCGGCGCCGTGATTTCCAATCTGGGTAAGCCCCCGATTCTGGTTCTGGACCCCGTAATGTATGCTAAGGGTGGGGCGCCACTCCTCCAGGGAAAGGCGGTTGCCGCGTTAAAGTCGTGTTTAATTCCAATGGCCGATGTTATTACGCCCAACATACCTGAGGCCGAGGCACTCCTAGGCCGGAGAGTGGAGAACGTCGGGGGTATGAAGGAGGCTGCTAGCGAGCTTCTTGAGCTAGGTGCGAAAGCAGTGTTGTTGAAGGGGGGGCACCTGGAGCACCCAGAGGTTTTTGATGTCCTCGCGCAGCCCGGAAAAGTTTTGGTTTATAATTCGCCAAGGATAGCTTCGAAGGACACTCATGGAACCGGTTGCACATTAGCTTCTGCCTTGACAATAGGCTTGGCGCAAGGGAACTCGCTGGAGGGAGCTGTGGAAGAAGCTAGGAAATATGTGTTGGGAGCCATCATGAACGCTCCCAGATTAGGTGCGGGTCATGGGCCCTTAAACCACTCCCATAATTTTTTCAGTTTAGTTAGTCAGCATTGACTGGCCAGGTGGGTATCCCTAGTATTTTCCCGCTTTGGTTTTCAGTTGTCTGGTGCCGAGAAAAATAATATGAAGCCCACATTTCTTCCCGAAAACCCGAGTTTTTCTTCTGGGCCATGTGCAAAGCGACCTGGCTGGAAACCTAGCGTTCTTAAGAGTGAACTTTTGGGAAGGTCCCATAGGTCAGCGTCTGCTAAAGCCCGAATTAGAGAAGTGTTGAGGCTGATGAGGGATCTTCTTGAGCTACCAGAAGACTACCGCATCGGCATAACGCCGGCGTCGGATACAGGAGCCTTTGAAATGGCCTTGTGGTCGCTGTTGGGAAAATGTGGGGTCGATGTGTTGGTGTGGGATAGCTTTGGTGCTGGTTGGGCCACCGATGTGGTTAATGAGTTGGCATTGCCGGATGTTAATGTAATAGAGGCTGATTATGGGTGTATAACAGATTTTAGTCAGGTGAGATCTGATCGGGACGTAATTTTTACTTGGAATGGCACTACCTCGGGTGTTTGTGTGCCAGATGACGCTTGGATCGAAGAAAGCCGGACGGGATTGACTTTCTGTGATGCGACCTCTGCTGCTTTTGCTATGCCGCTTCCCTGGGAAAAGCTGGACGTTACCACATATTCTTGGCAAAAAGTGTTGGGGGGAGAGGCACAACACGGGGTGATTATCTTAAGTCCACATGCATACTCTAGACTTGAGACATGGGAGCCAAAGTGGCCAATTCCAAAGATTTTTCGGATGAAAAAAAATAATGAGCCGATAAAAGGGTTTTTTGATGTCGATACTATAAATACACCCTCTATGTTGTGTATTGAGGATGTTTTGGACTCGTTGTTGTGGGCTGAATCCATTGGGGGAACTGAGGGACTTATTAGACGGAACAGAGAAAACTTTTCTGTCATTGAGGATTGGGTGGCAAAAACCTATTGGGTGGATTTTTTGGCTGCGTCGCCCCTCATCAGGTCAACGACTTCAGTTTGTTTGAGTATCGTTGATCCTTGGTTTTTATCATTAACGTCTTCTGAGAAGGAGAAAGTTGTTAGTGGAATGTGTAGTTTATTGGATGAAGAGAGGGCTGCATTTGATATTAAAGGGTATCGGGATGCTCCTCCCGGGATCCGCATTTGGGCGGGATCGACCATTGAGAAAGACAATATAGTGGCTCTTCTGCCTTGGCTTGAGTGGGCATTTGAGCAGAGTAAGAATATCGGAGACCAATAGACTTGGTTGGGCGGACGATATTTGCAGGATGGTGAAATGAGTAGAGTTTTAATATCTGATAAACTGAGCCCAAGTGCCCTTGATGTGTTTGGTCACCATGGTATCGAGGTCGATGTTAGGGTCGGCATGACGGCGGACCAATTGTTGGGGTCCATAGATAAGTACGATGGTCTTGCAGTTCGCTCAGCTACAAATGTAGATGCCTCATTGTTAATGGCGGGGCATCGGTTGAGTATTGTAGGTCGGGCGGGTATCGGAACAGATAATATCGACGTCACAGCGGCTACTAAACAGGGAATTTTGGTTATGAACACGCCGTTTGGCAATTCAATAACCACTGCGGAGCATACCATAGCTCTATTGTTATCTCTGTGTCGTCAGATCCCCAAAGCAGATTTCTCCGTTCGGCAAGGAAAATGGGAAAGGGCTGAGTTTGTAGGGGTCGAGGTGAGTGGCAAAGTTTTGGGCCTAGTGGGTTGCGGAACTATTGGCTCGATAGTTGCTGATAGAGCCCAAGGACTGAAAATGAAAGTTCTAGTGTATGATCCCTTTGTAACTAAGGAACAAGCCCTGGATCTTGGGGTAGAGAAAGTTGACTTTGATGGTCTATTGTCCCGGTCTGATATTGTCAGTTTGCATGTCCCTCTAACTGATATGACCAGCGGAATGATTGATGCGTCGGCCATGGCAAAGATGCGGCCGGGGGTTCGCATTATCAATTGTGCCCGAGGTGGTCTTATAGTTGAGCACGATCTGAAGTCCGCCATTAGAGGGGGGCAGGTTGCTGGCGCTGCTTTAGATGTCTTTGAGAATGAACCACCTGAAGATTCGGGCTTGTTAGAACTCACGGAAGTCATTGTTACTCCGCATTTAGGGGCTTCGACGACTGAAGCGCAGGAAAATGTAGCGATTCAACTGGCCGAACAAATGTCAAATTATCTATTGACTGGTGCCATTACTAACGCAGTGAATATGGCATCTTTAACCCCCGAGGAGGCCCCACGTTTAGCCCCATATATGCCCCTTGTTAAACAACTCGGCAGTTTTGCAGGACAGATCATAGAGGAGGGGATCAGAGAAATAGCTATAGAGTATGCCGGTGCTGCAGCTAGCCTTAATACTAAACCTTTAACTGCCGCCTTGTTAGAAGCAATTCTAAGCCCTTCATTAGAGTCCGTTAATATGGTAAATGCCTCCTTGGTCGCAAAAGATCGCAACATAGAGGTTGTGGAGGTGAAAAGAGAATCTCCGTGTGATTACCATAGTATGGTGCGCCTGACTATTAAGGCAGAACACCACACGGGGAGTTTTGGCGGAACACTCTTTGGGGGCCAGCCGCGCCTTACTCAAGTTGATGGAATAAATATCGAAGCGGAATTAGGTTCATATATGTTATTTGTGCGAAACCACGATAGACCAGGATTTATTGGAAGTTTCGGTGGGGTTTTGGGGCAGGCAGGTGTTAATATTGCTACCTTTCATTTAGGGCGCGGGGTGGTTGGCGGGGAGGCCATAGCCCTAATTGAGGTTGATCAGCCCGTGACAGGGGATATTCTAGAACAAGTAAGTTTGTTGCCCAACGTGGTTCAGGTGACGCCCATGTCGTTTGATCAATCTGGCTGATTGACTCAGCTTTGTATACTTTAACCTCAATGAATTACTTACTATGATTGACAATCTAGAAGATGCCGTGCTTCCATCTGGACTAGCTGATTTGCTCCCGCCCTTTGCCGCTCATGAAGAGGTGTTGGCTACCAGACTGCGCGATTGTTTTGGCTCGGCCGGTTACGAGTTAGTCAAGCCTCCTTTGCTCGAATTCGAGGCTGCTCTACTTAAGGGAATAGGAGCTGATGTAGCTAAGGAAGCGTTCCGACTCATGGACCCGGTATCACATAACATGATGGCAGTTCGTGCCGATATTACACCTCAAGTGGCTCGGTTAGCATGGACCCAACTTAGGCGAGCTCCGAGGCCCCTCCGGGTTATGTATGATGGAGAGGTCTTGCGAACTCCCCTGGGGGGGAGCCGACAAAAAAGGGGCTTTAGAACTGTAGGCGCGGAATTGATTGGTTCAGCAGACGCTGCCATGGCAGATGTCGAGGTAATATTGCTCGCAGCCGATTCTCTACTAGACGTAGGTATTAAGGATCTTACTGTTGATATTAATGTACCTTCCATGGCGCAGTTTATATGCAGTGATATAAAGCTGTCTCTGGCGGAAACGCAACATGTTGTGCAAGCTCTCAGCAGGAAGGATCGTAGCGCCATAGAAAAGGTGGGTGGCGATAACGAGGGTCAGCTCTTGGGTCTTCTGTCTGCCGGAGGCGATGCTGAGGAATGTCTTAAGAAATTGAAGCGCCTTAATTTACCGGACGAGGCTGCCGTTCTCAACGCTCGCTTGGGGGAAGTTGTTTCTCTGATAAAGAAAAGGCGGCCAAATTTAAGATTAACAATTGATCCTGCGGAAACAAGAGGCTTTGAGTATCACTTAGGGGTTAGCTTTGCTGTGTTTGCAAGGGGTGCACCTTCTGAGCTGGGAATGGGGGGGCGGTATCAATCAAATGAAGATGAAATGGCTACTGGGTTTTCTCTTTTCATGGATGTCCTGACTGATTTGGTGCCTATGCAGGTTTCAGCACAACGCCTGTATCTTCCGTTCGGAGCTTCATCAGGAATTAGTGACGAGCTAAGAAAAGCTGGATGGGTTGTTGTCCATGGATTAGTTCCTGAGGCGGATATTGAGTCCGAAGGACGTCGCTTATTGTGTTCGCATTTGTGGATGGAAGATGAGGTGTGCCCACTCCCCGACTTACAAGAGCCAGGAGCCAGGTAATGCCAAGCATTGCGGTAGTCGGGACTCAATGGGGAGATGAGGGAAAAGGCAAGATAGTTGACTGGCTTTCTGAAGAGGCTGATGTAGTAGTTCGGTATCAAGGTGGGCATAATGCTGGACATACCTTGGTCGTGGATCGTGTAACTTATAAATTGAGTTTGCTGCCATCGGGGATTGTCAGGCCATCCGCCCTTTCGCTTATTGGGAATGGTGTTGTGATTGATCCTTGGGCATTCCTAGAAGAAATTGAGCGTGTGCAGCAACAAGGGGTTTCAATAACTCCGGAGCGTCTCCGACTTGCTGAGAACTGTTGTCTGATTCTTCCCTATCATGGAGAGTTGGACAGGGCTCGGGAGAATAACCAAAAGGGAGACGGCATAGGTACTACTGGTCGCGGAATTGGCCCCGCCTATGAGGACAAGGTGGCGCGTAGAGCAATCCGGTTATGTGACCTGTCAGATAGGGGCGCGCTTGCAGCGCGTTTGGATATTGCCTTGGCACATCACAACAGTCTTCGCGCGGCGTTAGGTTTGGCGATGATCGATAAAGATATAATGGTCGAAGAACTCATGAAGATAGCTCCGCGTCTTCTTCCCTATCAGGACTCGGTATGGCAAATACTACACCGCAGAAGATTGAAGGGTGAGCGGATACTTTTTGAGGGGGCACAAGGTGCAATGTTGGATATTGATCATGGCACCTATCCCTATGTAACCTCGTCTAACACACTGGCTGGAAGTATTTCTTCAGGTTGTGGAATTGATCCCAAGGCACTGGATTATGTTCTGGGTATTGCAAAGGCATATTCTACTAGGGTAGGCAATGGTCCATTTCCTACCGAGCTTCTCGATAACATTGGACAGGCGATAGGCGAGCGGGGTAAGGAATTTGGGACAGTAACTGGGAGGAAACGGAGGTGTGGGTGGTTTGATGCTGTTATGCTGAGGCAGGTAGTGCGGATGTCGGGCGTGGATGGAATTGCCCTTACAAAGCTGGATGTGCTTGATGAGTTATCTGAAATAAAGATATGTGTTGGTTATGAGTTAGAGGGGAAGATAATTCATTGTTTGCCTTCTTCGGCCAATCTTCAGGCTCTAGTGACGCCAATATTTGAAACACTAGCAGGTTGGAAGAGCAGTACAGAAGGTGTGAGTTCGTTGGAGCAACTGCCAGAGGAAGCCCTCAAATATGTGAAACGAATAGAGGAGCTAGTAGATGCCCCAGTCACGATACTTTCGACAGGGCCTGATCGTAAGGATACTATTGTTGTAAGGGATCCATTTTCTGCAACCTATAAGTGAGCAACGTAGGCTGGCTTATGGCGGCTAGCTGCTCTCGATTTATCCCAACAAATTGGTGTTATTATTTAGTGTCTTGATCCCATACTTGTCCGTTTTTCTGTTCTATCGAGTGTTCGATTTTTTCAAATGCTCTAGCTTCGATCTGACGAACTCTTTCCCGACTAATATTATATATTTGGCTAAGTTCTTCTAGTGTCATAGGTTCTTCGATAAGGCGACGCTGAGTAAAAATATGGCGCTCCCTTTCATTTAACTCAGATAACGCAGATTCCAGCATTTTTCTTTGATGGTAAAGTTCATCAGCGTCTGTAATTTCCACTTCTTGATTAGGTGTTGGGTCCTCTAGCCAGTCTTGCCATTCAGCATCGTTCTCTCCATCTGCCCTTAACGGGGCATTTAAGGAGTGGTCAGGTGCGGCGAGCCTCCGATTCATATTTATAACTTCGTGTTCTGGGACATCGAGCTTATCGGCTATAGTGGCTACGGTTTCGGGAGGTAGATCACCTTCATCAATAGCCCTTAGTTGATGTTTTAACTTCCTAAGATTGAAGAAAAGCTTTTTCTGGGCGGCCGTGGTGCCAATTTTCACGAGAGACCATGAATGCAGAATATATTCTTGTATTGCGGCTCTTATCCACCACATTGCGTAGGTCGCCAGACGAAAGCCGCGGTCAGGATCAAACCGTTTTACCGCTTGCATCATGCCAATGTTGCCCTCTGAAATTAATTCACTGACTGGTAGCCCATAGCCACGATATCCCATAGCAATCTTTGCCACCAAACGCAGGTGTGATGTAACTAATTTGTGGGCAGCTTCCACGTCCCCATGGTCCGACCAATCCTTGGCGAGTTGAAATTCTTCTTCTTTGGTGAGAATTGGGAAGCGGCGTATCTCACGTAGGTATCGAGATAATCCGCTCTCACCAGAAAGAACGGGAAGTTTAGACGAGCCCATATTTTTTCTCCGACGTGCGCAAACCACTGAATTAACCATATGATGGTGGCTTCACCCAGTTCATTTGAGGTTTTCTGGGTTAATTGTCAATAGCTGAGGTTCGCCAAATATAAACCTGGGTTTATTGCCCGCTTTCAAGTAATGTGACTAGGTTAGCCATGTCTTCAGGCAAGTTTGAGCGAAATTCCATAAATTCGTTAGTGGTTGGGTGGCTAAAGCTTAACGTAAAGGCATGAAGTGCCTGGCGAGGAAAGTCGCGAAGTATTATTTTCGTAAGAGATCCGGAATTTTGCCGAAGCCCTCGATGCCCGCCATACAGTCGATCAGCCAATACAGGATGACCAATTTCCGCCATATGTACACGGATTTGATGTGTGCGGCCCGTAGTTAGCTCGCATACTATCAATGAGGCATCCTTATCTCCAAAAATTTTCTCTACTTGATAAAATGTTTGGGCGGCTTTGCCTCCTTTAGATACGACCGCCATTTTCTTTCGGTTTTTCGGATTTCGGCCTATACTGGCCTTAACGTCGCTTTGGCGTGGTTCTGGGACACCTAGAACTATTGCCTTGTACTTGCGTTTAATCGCTTTTGTAATAAATGAATTTGTGAGTTGTCTGTGCGTTTGATCGTTCTTGGCGACTACCAGAAGCCCACTAGTATCTTTATCAAGTCGATGCACTATACCGGGTCGCCGGACGCCCCCAATTCCGGATAGAGTGGGTCCGCAATGGGATAATAAGGCATTAACTAAAGTGTTGTCGGGGTGACCGGGTGCAGGATGCACGACGAGTCCTGCTGGTTTATTAAGTACTATCAGGTCCTTGTCTTCATAGGCTATATCTATGGGTATCCGCTGTGGGTTTGGTTTGCTTGATTGAGGAGGAGGAACAGTTATGATGACCCTGTCACCAGCTACAACACGGGATGCTGGATCCCCATGGGGCTTCATATTTACTGTTACTTGGCCTTCAATGATAAGTGTTTTTACTCGTGTTCGAGAGAGTTCAGGCAGCTGTGTGGTTAGAAACTGATCTAGTCGGCTGCGTGCGGAGTTGGTTTTTACAGAGAATTGGTGTTTTTTTGCTTTCATTGCCCGGTTGGTATGTTGGAGTTTGAGCTATTAATATAACTGTCCTAAAATTTATTGTAATAGCCTTGGGAGTTCTAATTCTAGTTGGGACTTCAGTCGTCGGTGTCACTATTGTCCGGAGGGCCCAAAATATTTCAATTGGTGATAAGCTAGTTGCTGATGGCCAAACGCTAAATGTCTATGCTGGCGAATCAACAAACGTAAAATCTATAGATGTTGAGGAAGGCGTCTTGTTTCTGCACATGGAAACATCAACAGGGGATATGGTCGTAGGATATGATTTATTTAGTGGTGAGGTGGTCAACAGGATAATAATTGATCGAGCCCCATGATTTTTTTTCCAAATATTGCCATGCGGCAAATCATTGTCGCTGCTGAAGAATCGTGTCCCGAGGAGGCTTGTGGTCTACTATGGGGGAAACGCTGTGAAGCTGATGTGTATGTAGCGAGCGTTTATCAAAGCAAAAATTGTGCGGACGATCCTCGAACCAAATTCGAGGTTAATCCTCAATTACGCTTTGACCTAGAGAGGCTTGCACGGGAAGGGGAGATGGACGTTGTCGGCCTTTATCATTCCCACCCAAACGGGTCCGCAAAGCCTTCAGAAATCGACCTTTCTAGGGCGTGGGAAACGGCTTTAATCTGGGTAATAATAGGTCTTGAAGAGGGTAAGGTCGTTGAACGAAAGGCTTATAAGGTTGAAAAACCTAAGGAGCGGTTTGTGGAGATTGATCTACAAGTCGTAAATAGCCAGTAATCACGTTTTTTGGAGACGGAACCTTGTTAAATTTATGTAGTGACAATGAGGGGCCAATAGCCCCAAAAATATTGGAGTCTATAGTAGATGCCAATAGTGGCTTTGCGCACTCTTATGGAGAGGACAAGTTAACCGGACAACTAAAGGAAGTCTTTTCTGAAGTTTTCGAACGTGAGGTTGAAGTTTTTCCGGTTGTCACGGGGACAGCAGCCAATGCCCTTGCCCTTGGGCATGTCACCCCGCCGTACGGTGCAATCTACTGCACTGACCACGCACATATATTAGTGGATGAGTGTGGTGCCCCAGGATTCTACTCAGGTGGAGCTAGTATGGTGACGGTTAAGAGCTCTCAAGGCAAAGTTGATGACGGTGAGTTTCAGGACCTGGTTAATAATTGGGGCGCCCACGGCGACCATGAACCTAAGCCATGTGCCTTAAGTATTACTCAGACGACAGAAGTTGGGACGCTCTATTCCGTTGAAGAGATTCTTAAACTATCGGAACGGGCCCACCAGCATGATATGGTCATTCATATGGATGGCGCTCGTTTCGCTAACGCAGTTGCATCGCTTGGCTGCAGTCCAGCGGATGTGACCTGGCGTGCCGGGGTCGATGTCCTTTCATTTGGTGCTACGAAGAATGGGGCGTTAGCGGCAGAAGCCGTAGTTTTTTTTAAGAAAGAACACGCCAAAGAATTTGGGCGCCAAAGAATGCGGGGAGGGCATCTCTTAAGTAAAATGCGTTTTGTGTCGGCGCAGCTGCTCGCCTATCTCGACGGAGGGCTGTGGTTAGAGTTAGCATCCCATGCCAACTTAGCTGCCAAGTGGCTTGGAGATGGTTTGGCGGACTTGCATGGCGTGGAAGTTATTTACGAGGTTGAGGGAAATGCTGTTTTTGCATGCCTTCCGGAAAGAATGCTGTTGGGTCTATTGGCGGAAGGGTATTTATTTCACCGTTGGCCAGGACAAGCTGGTCTGGTGAGATTAATGTGCTCTTATAGTGTGCAGAAAGAAGAGATTGATGATTTTGTTCGGGCAGCGCGTCTCCTAGCCTAGAAATTATTCCTATGATCGTTATGG